>JBBRZY010000408.1:0-5083 GCA_038252885.1 Anaerolineales bacterium
CCCCGCCGCCAGCGCGCCCCAATTGGCGGTCGCCTTGGTCACGGTCACTTGGCTCGCACCCGACACCAGCGTGCCGGTCACCACCGCCGCCGGCCCCCAGGCGTTGTGCAGCTGCACCGTCAGCGAGACGGCCGCGCCGGTGGTCAGCGCCGCGTGGGCCGCCCCGTTCACGGCATAGTCGGCGTACGCGATGACCGGGCTGGGAGTGGTCGTCACCGCGCTAGCCGCGTCGAGCCGGCCGCGACCCAGTTGGCCCTCCAGCCCTGGATTAAGCCCGTCAATGTCTTCGGCCGTCTGGAGGATTTGGGCCTGCACCAGCGCCGGCGACCAATCGGGGTGCTGGCTGCGCAGCAGGCCGGCGACACCGGCCACAAATGGCGCGGCCAGCGACGTGCCGCTCACCAGGGCGGTGCCGCCCCCGCTGGCCGTGGTCGTGATTAACTCACCGGGCGCGCTCACATCCACCCAGTCGCCGTAGTTCGAGGTCGCGACCTTGGTATCGGTGATCGTCGTCCCGGCCACCGCCAGCACCTCTGGGTAGGCGGCCGGATAGAACAGGGCGCCGCTGTTGTCGTTGCCGGCCCCGGCCACAATCACGGCCGAAGGCGCGGCCGCCGCAATCGCGGCTCGCAGCGTGCTGGAGTCGGTCAGGCCGCCCAGGCTGAGATTGATGACCTGCGCGCCCTTCAGCGCGGCGTAGGCGATGCCGGCCGCGATGTCCGAGTAGTTGGCGATGCCGCCCGGCTGAATGACCTTGACCACCATCAGGCGGCACTGCCAACACACGCCGGCGATGCCGGTGGCGTTGTTGGTGGCCGCCGCCATGATCCCAGCCACTTGCGTGCCGTGACCGGTGGTGTCTGTCAGATCAACATTCTGCGCGTAGATGTTGGCCCCATGCAGGTCGTCCACGTAGCCGTCGTTGTCGTCGTCGAGGCTATTGGCGGCAATTTCGCCGGGGTTGGTCCACAACTGGCCGCTGAGGTCCGCGTGCGTCAGGTCGAGGCCCGAGTCAATCACGGCGATGACAACGCTGGTCGTGCCAGTCACCACCTCCCAGGCGGCGTCGGCGTGGATGGCCGCCAGCGCCCATTGACTGGCGTATTCGGGGTCATTCGGCGTGGTGGTGATGAGGTGGGCCTGATAGTCCGGCTCGGCATAGGCCACGGCCGGGTTGGCGCTCAGGGTCTGCACGGCCTCGAGCACATTCGCGTTGGCCGCCAGGCGCAGCCGGTAGATGCGCTGCAAGGGCGACTGCGCCGCGAGCGACAGGCCGGCGTCCGCCGGCTCGGTGCCCTGGGCAAAGACCGGCTCCATCGCCTGAACAGCCACGCCGGGGAACAAAGTCTCTAACTCGGAGGCTGCTGCCGATGCGGTCAGACCGCTGACATTCAGGCCGGCGTCCGGCCGAAGGCCGACGAGGACCACACCGGGCGCGTAGGGCATCTGACCGGCGGCGGCGAGGGCCGGCGCGGCTGGCGTTGCGGGAAGTAAGGGGTTGGGGCGTTGGGCGGCAGCGGGGCCGCTAAAGGTCAGGGCGAGGGTGAGGCCGGCAACGACGGCCGAATTAACAAAATTGCGCATGTCAAGCTCCCCTTGAGGGTTTTCACCCCCGACAGCCCATCACCTTTATCTTGGTTTGAATTTGAGACGCAGGTTGGACGCTAGGCAGTCAAAATTGTAGCACGAAAGCGACCCACCCTAGTAGCGGGTCGTTCGCAGGGCCGGGCTCAGGCGTCGGCGCTACCGGCTGGCGCGCAGCACGGCCTGGGCGGCGTGCCAGCCGCACATGCCATGCACCCCCCCACCGGGCGGCGTGGAGGACGAGCACAGGTAAATTTGGGGGTTGGGCGTTGAGTAGGGCACGGCGCGCGCCACCGGGCGGGTGAAGAACTGCCGCCAGTCTTGCACGCCGCCGTTGATGTCGCCGCCGATGTAGTTGGCGTTGTAGGCTTCGATGCCGGCCGTGTCTTTGGTGCTGACCGCTACGATGCGGTCGCGGAAGCCGGGGGCGAAGCGCTCGATTTGCGAGGTGATCTGTTTACTCATGTCGACCGTCGAATCATGCGGCACGTGGCAGTAAGCCCAAACCGTGTGCTTGCCGGCCGGGGCGCGGCTGGGGTCGAAGGCCGCGGCCTGGGCCAGCAGCACAAACGGCCGGTCGGGGTGCTGGCCGCGCCACACCGCCTGCTCGCCGGCCGCGATCTCGGCCAGACTGTTGCCCAGGTGCACTGTGGCCGCGCGCTGAATGGCCGGGTCTTTCCAGGGGATCGGGCCATCGAGCGCCCAATCCATCTTAAAGACGCCCACGCCATAACGATATTTTTCGAGCCGGCGCACGTAGCTGGCGGGCAGCTTGTGGCCGGCAATTTTGATGAGCTGGCGCGGGGTCAGGTCGAACAGCACGTGCCGGGCCGGCGGCAGGTGGTCGATGTTCTCGACCGGTGAGTCAGTTTCGATCTCGCCGCCCAGCGCGCGCAACTCGGCGGCCAGCGCGTCGGCGATCATCTGCGAGCCGCCGCGCGCCACGGGCCAGCCCACGGCGTGGCCGCTGGCCCCGATCATAATGCCCACGGCGGCGGTCAGCAGCGCGTTGAGCGGCAGCATCGAGTGGGCGGCGCACCCAGCGAACAGGCCGCGCGCGCGCTGGCCGCGAAAGCTGACCTTGGCCACCCACTCGGCCGGCCAGACCGCGCCCAGGCCAAAGAGGCCCATCAGCAGCGGGTGACGCGGCGGCAGCGGCAGCGGGCCGAGCAGGTCGGGGGCCATCGCCTCCCAGTGGTTGACGAAGGGCTGCATCAGGCGCGCATAGGCCGGGCCGTCCGCGCCCAGCGTGGCGGCGGTGGCCGCCACCGAGCGCTCGACGATCACGGCCGGGCCGTCGTCGAGCGGGTGGGCCAACGGGGCCGGCGGGTCAATCCATTCCAGCCCGTGTTTCGCCAGGTCGAGCGTGCGGAAGTACGGCGAGAGGCGCGAGAGCGGGTGAATCGCGGAGCAAACGTCGTGGATGTAGCCGGGCAGGGTCAGCGCGGCCGAGCGCGCGCCGCCGCCCACGGTGCTGTGCGCCTCGCGCAGCAGCACTGAGCGGCCGGCCTGCGCCAGCACAATTGCGGCGGCCAGCCCATTCGGGCCGGCCCCCACCACCACCGCGTCATAGGCCTTAGGCATCGCGGCCTAGGCCGAGCGCTTGAATTTGCCGGCCACCCAACGGAAGGGCGCGCCGAGTTGATACAGGGTGGTGCGGATAATGGCGTTGTGCCAGACGTTGGCGCTCTGCTTCCACTGCAAGTTCGGGTCGAGGCAGTCGAGCTTCACCTGCACCTCGCCCGTGACGCCGAAGTGCTCGGCCACGTGCGTCAGCACATAGCCCCAAATCTTTTCTTGCTGCTTGGCCCCGCCCATGAAACGGAAACCCATCTCGTAAATCGGGTCGTTGGTGCGCGCCATCGACTGCACCTGGATGACGGTCGTGCCCTCGTCGTCATAGGCGCTAAAGGTGTTCCAGCCGGCCTCGGGGAAGCCGGCCGGGGTCATCACGGTGAACATTTCGTCGTCGGCGTAGAGCACCATCACGCCGGCCGAGACCGGGATGCCCACCTTCAGGCCGGGGAAGGCCGGCACGGTGGCGCTGATAAACAGCACCTCGCCCGGCTTCACGCCCACCATGGGCGGGTAGAACTGGTTTTCGGGCGGCTGGAACTTGGGGAAGTTTTCCTTCCAGACGCGCATCACTTCGACCGGCGTGGCGGCCAGGCCGGTCAAGCGCACGCGGTAGGTCTTCTGCCACAGCGGGCCAAAGCCCTGCATCGGGCTGACCACCTCGCGCCCGTCCACGTTGAGGTTGGTGGCGCCGGTGGGCACTTCCGAGACCTTGATGCGGTCAATCGGCGCGGCCCAGTTGTCGCGGTTGCGCTGCTGGTTGTTCTGGTCAGTTGGATCAACGCTCATGCTGTACCTCGCCTGCCCATAACGCTGGACTCAGCGCCCCCCCGGTTGGGTGTGTCCCCTGAGGCTGTAATCAGCGCCCTTAGCCGGCCGCCGCCAGCGCCGAGGCCGCGTCGGAGTGAATGCCAATGGCCTCATCCAGCCGCGTCAGACCAAAAATCTGGCGGTAGTGGTCGCTCAAGCCATAGGCCAGCAGGCGCTGCTTCTGGCGGTTCACGCGGATCAGCAGCGTGACCAACAGGCCAATGCCGCTGCTGTTCATGTACTCTAGCCCAGTGAAGTTCAAGACAATCGCTTTGGTCTGCGGGCCGGCCTGGGCGTAGGCCTCCATCAGGTTGGTTTCGGCCGCGGCGGTCACTTCGCCGCTGACATCAATCACGCTCACGGCGTCAGACACCGCGTGCTGGTTCATGGTTGCAATGGGCTTGGTCATGCGCGCTCCTTGTCAATGACTGGCCGGCGGCGGCTAGGCTTGCGCCAGCGCCGTGGCCTCGTCGGGATAGATGTGCATGAAATCGGCGAGCCGGGTGATGGTGAAGATTTCGACGTAGTGGCTGCTCAGGCCGGTGGTCAGCAGTTTGCGGCCCGCCTTGCGGGCGCGCGCCAGCAGCCCCACGATCAGGGCGATGCCGGTGCTGTTCATATACTCGACCTCGGCAAAGTTCAGCAGCACGGCCGGGGCCTCGCGCCGTTCGGCCTCAGCATAGGCCTCGTTGAGGGCCTGCTCGCCGAACGAGTCGATCTCGCCGCGCAGGTCAATGACCGCGGTGGTGCCTTGCTGGCGCACACTGGCTTCAAGCGCCTTGGTTGCCATTTTTCTCTCCTTCGCGGTACATGATCAGCTCAATGGTGTGCGTCCCGTCCCCCTGGATCACGCGCACCTCGTCCACCATCTTCTCAATCAGGAACAGGCCCCAACCGCGCGGGGTCTGCTCGCCGGCCAGCTTGGCTTCGATGTCGGGCGTCACGGCCTCAGGAATTTTCTGGCCGCCGCCGTAGTCGGTGATGCGCACAGCCAGCGCGCGGGGCGAGGACAGCACCACAAAATCCACCGGCACATCGGGCTTGAACTTATTGCCGTGCTCCATGGCGTTCATGGTGGCTTCGGCCACGCCGGTCTTCAGACGCTCCAGGCGCG
>JBBRZY010000409.1:0-5076 GCA_038252885.1 Anaerolineales bacterium
AGATGGTGATGCCGGGCGACAACATCAACATGTCGGTCGAGTTGATCACGCGCGTGGCGCTGGAAGCCGGGCAGCGGTTCGCGATCCGCGAAGGCGGCCTGACCGTCGGCGCCGGCGTCATTACCAAGGTCAACGAGTAAATTGTTCAACCGGCGGCTGCGGCCGCTAATTAGGAAGCAGGAAAGCTAGCATGGCTAAGTCTAAAGATGTCCGCCCGGTGATTACGCTGGCGTGCTCGGAGTGCAAAGAGCGCACTTACACGACCCAGAAGAACCGCCGCAACGACCCGAACCGCTTGGAACTGAAGAAGTACTGCCCGCGCTGCCGCAAGCACCAACTGCACCGCGAGACGAAGTAAGCCAGTCTGAGGCGGGCAATGACGAAATGGGGAGAGCCTGTCAGCAAGGATCTCCTGAAAGCACTGTACTTTGAGCGGGGATTGTCCGCTCAGGAAATCGCTGACAGGCTCTCTGTTTCGTATCACAAGATCGTGTACTGGATGGACCGGCATGGGTTGGAACGCCGGAGTCGCCCCGAAGCCAGTTATCTAAGGCACAACCCGGGCGGCGAGAAGTTTTCGCTCAACCAAAGTGATCGAGAGCTGTTTGTGGCGGGGGTCGCCCTGTATTTGGGCGAAGGTGACAAGACCAACCCGTCCCTAATCGTCACAAACAGCGAGGTACGGGTCCTGAAGTTGTGGGTCCGTTTTCTTGAGCAGGTCTGCGGAGTGCCGACCGTAAAGCTCAAGGGCCACATCGACTACTACGCTGATCTTGACTACCCTTCCGTGCTCGCCTACTGGTCGCAGCAGCTCGACATACCAGCGGCAAATTTCGAACGGCCGACGCTCAAGCGCGGCCGCGCGGAGAAGGGCAGCGGCACGGGAAGGCGCAGTCCACACGGTACGGCACACGTCAAATTCCATGACGCGAAGCTCAAGAAGCAGATGCTGATGTGGATCGACGAATTGTTGTCTGTTGGGTCCTAGGCCAGTAGCTCAATTGGCAGAGCACGCGTCTCCAAAACGCGGGGTTGCGAGTTCAATTCTTGCCTGGCCTGCCTAGGGTGAGGCGCTAAGCCCCACCGTGAGACACCGCCGCTGTTGGGGCGGTGTCTTGCCTGTTGAGAAGAGGATGGTCGGGTATGGCGAAAGTACAGCAAGCCGTCAAAGAGCCCAACGCCGTGGTGCGCTATTACCGCGAGACGGTGGGCGAACTGAAGAAAGTGGTCTGGCCGACGCGCGAAGAGGCCGTGCGCCTGACGGGCGTGGTACTGTTGGTGATCACGGTGATGGCGGCGGTGCTGGGCAGCTTCGACTTTCTGTTCACGCAGCTAGTAAAGTTCCTGATCAGCCTGTAGGGCCGGTGGCCCCAGGCTGTGTGAAAGGTGAGTGAAGTATGGCGCTAGAGGCCGATGAAGACTTCGCCTTCAGCGACGAGGCTGAACCCCGCGCGAGCGAGGCCCCGGCAATCGAAGCCGAACCAGCCGTTCAGGCCGCCAGCCCCCGCGTGGAGGCTGAGCCGGAGGCTGAGTTAGAGCCGATTAACTGGGGGACTGAGAGTGGGAGCGAGAGCGCCGGTGACGGCGCCGACCAGGGCGGCGACGGCAGCGCTGAGCCGCCGGACGCGGCCGAAGCGGCGAGCGGCGAAGGGTTTGAGCTCCACGGCGACGGCCGCAATTGGTTTGTGATCCACTGCTACTCGGGATACGAGAACAAGGTGCGCCACAACCTCGAGCAGCGCATCGACTCGATGGGCATGAAGGGCACGATCTTCGACGTGGTGGTGCCGACCGAGGAAGAAATCGAAGTCAAAGACGGCAAGCGCCGCACGGTGGAGCGCCGCGTGTTCCCGGGTTATCTGCTGGTGCAGATGATTATGAGCGAGGACTCGTGGTATGTGGTGCGCAACACGCCGGGCGTGACCGGGTTCGTGGGGATGGGCAATGTGCCCACGCCGCTGCGGCCGGAAGAAGTGGCCCAGATTTTGCGCCGCATGGAAGCGGAAGCGCCCAAGGTGAAGGTGACGTTCAAGCCGAGCCAGAAGGTGCGGATTGTGGATGGGCCGTTCAACGACTTTATCGGCACGGTGGCCGAGATTGACATGGACCGCGCGAAGGTGCGGGTGATGGTGTCATTCTTCGGGCGCGAGACGCCGGTGGAGCTGGACTTTCTGCAAGTCGAAAAGGTGTAGCGATGTTCGCTGCAATCATGTGGCCGGAGCCGGGGGAGCTGGTGCGCGTGCTGGAAGGCGCGTTCAGCGACTTCGTGGGCGCGGTGACATTGATTGACCGCGCGGAGAAGAAGGTGCTGGTGCTGCTGCGGTTGTTCGGCCGCCCGATTAAGACGTGGCTGACCCTGGAGCAGTTTGAGAAAGCGTAAGCGAGTATTTCGCAAGGCATAGGCAGTGGGAGGGAGCCGCTCAGAACAGCGGCGGCCCGCCAGAACCACTAAGGAGACAGAAGCATGGCAAAGAAAGTTAAGGGCGTTACCAAGCTGCAAATTGAGGCCGGCAAAGCCAACCCGGCCCCGCCGATTGGCCCGGCGCTGGCCGGCTACGGCATCAATATTATGGCGTTCTGCAAGGAATACAACGCGCGCACGTCCAACCGGCCGGGCGAAGTGCTGCCGGCTGAGATCACGATTTACACCGACGGCTCGTTCACGTTTATTCTGAAGACGCCGCCGACCGCCGTGCTGCTGCGCAAGGCGGCCAAGGTGGAAAAAGGCTCGGCCCAGCCCAACCGCAACAAGGTGGGCAAGGTGACGCGCGCCCAGGTGCGCGAGATCGCCGAGATCAAGCTGAAGGACCTGAACGCCATTGACCTCGATGGGGCAATGAAGCAGGTTGAAGGCACGGCCCGCAACATGGGCATTACGGTTGAGGCCTAAGGGCTAATTTAGCCCTGGCCCGCGTGGGAGGACGGCCCCTGGCCGCCCGCCAGAACCACAAGGAGCTAAGCATGGAAAAACACGGTAAGAAGTATCGCGCCCAGGCGGCCAAGATTGAGCCGCTGAAGTTCTACAGCCTGTCGGAAGCGGTGGCGCTGGCTAAGGCCACTTCGTACAGCAAGTTCGACGGCACCATGGAAGTGCACATGCGGCTGGACGTGGACCCCAAGCACGCCGACCAGAATGTGCGCGATGTGGTGGTGCTGCCGCACGGGCTGGGCAAGGTGGTGCGGGTGCTGGTGTTCGCGGACGGTGAAGGCGGGCGGCTGGCGACGGAAGCCGGCGCGGACGTGATCGCCGACGACGAGCTGATTAAGAAGATTCAGGAAGGCTGGGCCGAGTTCGATGTGGCGATTTCAACGCCTGAGCTGATGGGCAAGGTGGGGCGGCTGGGCCGGGTGCTTGGCCCGCGCGGCCTGATGCCGAACCCGAAGACCGGCACGGTGGTGCCGTCGGCCGACTTGGGCCGCGCGGTGAAGGAAGCCAAGGCGGGGCGCGTGGAGTTCCGCGTGGATAAGACCGGCAACCTGCACGTGCCGATCGGCAAGGTGTCGTTCACCGACCAGGCGCTGGCGGAGAACGCTCAGACGCTGATGGACGCGGTGATGAAGGCCAAGCCGGCGTCGGCCAAGGGCGTTTATTTGCGCAAGGTGGTGGTGACGGCCACGATGGGGCCGGGCGTGAAGGTTGACCCGAACCAGGGGGCTGAGGTAGAAGCCTAGTTAGCCAAAACCCGCGCGCGGCGGCAACGCGGCGCGCGTACAACTGAGACTTTGCCGGAGACAGCAGGCCGGGGCGTAACCCCCAGAAGCCCTGCCGAGGTGAAGACTACGCGCTGGCCCCTCGGGGCCGGCGTGGAGCAGGGCCACTCGGAACTGCTGGAAAGTCTTTGCTTCGCGGATGCGACAAAGACTTTCCCTTTTTTTTCAGATTTTTAGAGATCCTACAACCGGGGAGGAGGTGAAAGACAATTGGCTATTAGTAAAGAACGTAAGGAAGAACTGCTGGTGATTTATGCCGACCTGATTAAGCGCAGCGAAGGCATGATCCTGGTGGAGTATCGCGGCCTGGGCATGAAGGGCATGGGGCCGCTGCGCACGAGGGTGCGCGAGGCGTCGGGTGAGCTGCACGTGGTGAAGAACACCCTGGCGCGCAAGGCGCTGGCCGACGCTGGGCGCACGGCGGCGGCGGAGCTGTTTACGGAGACCACCGCCATCGGGTTCGCGTTCGCGGACCTGCCCGGCGTGGCGAAGGCGCTGACGACCTACGCCAAAGAGAGCGAGTTTGTGAAGGTGAAGGGCGCGCTGTTGGGCGACCGGATGCTCTCGGTGAAGGAAGTGGAGGCGCTGGCGGAACTGCCGCCGATGCCGGTGGTGCGGGCCCAACTGCTGGGCTTGTTCGCCGCTCCGGCCACCCGGCTGACGGGCACGATCGCCAGCGGGGTTCGGCAGATTTTGAATGTGGTGAAGGCCTACGCGGACAAAGAGCCGCCGGCGGTCGAAGCCGCCCCCGTGGCCGCTTAGGCGCGGAGGCAGCACCAACCTTTATTTGGATTGTGGCTCGCGCTGCGGTGCGGGCGTGTGAATGAACCAAGGAGATTAGGTCATGGCTGATTTGAATGCACTCGTGGATCAACTGAGCGAACTGACGGTGCTGGAAGCGGCTCAGCTCACGAAGCTGTTGGAGGAGAAGTGGGGCGTTTCGGCGGCGGCGCCGGTGGCGATGATGGCGGCCCCGGCGGCGGGCGCGGCGGCGGCGGCTCCGGTCGAAGAGAAGACCGAGTTCACCGTTCAGCTCAAGGATGTTGGCCCGAAGAAGATCGAAGTGATTAAGGTCATTCGCCAACTGACCAACCTGGGCTTGAAGGAAGCCAAGGACCTGGCCGAAACCGCCAACGCGAAGGTGTTGGAGGCGGTGGCCAAGGACGCGGCCGAGGAAGCCAAGAAGAAGTTGGTCGAAGCCGGCGCGACGGTCGAACTGCTCTAGTTTGTGAGACAAGCCGCAAGGCTAAGACAGGGCTGCCCTCCAAAAGGGTGGCCCTGTTTTGATTCTGGGGGGTTGGTGAAGGCGGGAGGATCTGGCCACGAATTAGCACGAAGGGGGAGTGGGGGGGCGAGGTTGGATGG
>JBBRZY010000410.1:0-5051 GCA_038252885.1 Anaerolineales bacterium
ACGATGAGCACGTTCCTGGCCTTTCTCTTTCCGCTTTGGCCTTTCTTGGTGCTTGCCCCCCTCCAGCGCCGCCGCCACATTCTGTATTACATGACGCTGGCCTGGTTCATCTTGCTGGCCTGGTGGGTCATTACTCTATTTGCAACAACAGCCGTCCGCTCCTTTTTGATCCCAGAGCCGTGGAACACGATCCTGTTTTTCGTCGTCGGTGCGCTCCTGATCAGCTGGCAAGTCTGGCAACGAGTCCGTGGGCGGCAAAACATCCGCGGCAAGATCGCCAGCACCAATGGCCTCCAAGATCTACATGCGCTGACTCCCACCGAATTTGAGTCGATGGTCGTGGAACTGTACGCCACCATGGGCCACAAAGCGCGCCGCACTGGCCGCGTGGGCGATCATGGCGTGGATGTGGCCGTTGAGGCTCTAAACGGTGAGAAGTGGATCATCCAGTGCAAGCGCTGGCGAGGGGCCGTGGGTGAACCCGTTATTCGTGACTTTTATGGCGTCATGCATCACGAAAAAGCGGACCGGGGCGCCATCATTACCGCCGGCCCGTTTACCGACCAAGCCCGCGCATGGGCACGGGGGAAGCCGATTGAGCTGATTGCCGGTGATGAATTTCTGCGGCTACTCAAACGTTCCAGGCAGTCGGTTACAAACTAGGCTTGAACAGCGGCGCTTCCTGTCCTTCTCGGAAAGATTGGCTGACCGCGCATTTAGCTTTCTTCATGTGCCATAACAAAAAAGCAGCGCCAAGTTGGCGCTGCTTTTGTTTTCAGTCACGCTTCTAAAACAAACTCAACTGCGTCGGCGCATCCGGCTCGTCTCTGGTAGGCGGAACTGGTGCTTCGGGCGGCGGCGCGGCTGGCGCGGCTGGCTCAGCGCCTAGCTGGGCGATTTTATCCAGGCGCGCGCGGGCGCGGGCGATGTAGCCGGGCAATTTCTTGAAGTCGTCAATCAGCGTCTGGCGCAGCGACTGCTGGTGGAGCGCCGCCGCCGGGTGGAACATCGCCACCACCACGCGCCCCTCGACCAGCTTGGCCTGGCCGTGGATGGCGCTGATGCTGGCGCCGGGGTAGAAGCGCCGCATGGAGTAGCGCCCGAGCGTGACAATCACTAGCGGGTCAAGCGCGGCGATCTGCCGGTTGAGGAACTGGGCGCAGGCGCTGATCTCGTCTGGCTCGGGGTCGCGGTTGTTCGGCGGCCGGTGCTTGACCACGTTGGCGATGAACACCTCCGTGCGCGTCAGGCTGAGGCCGGCCAGCAGTTCTTCCAAAAACTTGCCGGAGGCGCCGACGAACGGCCGCCCCTGCTGGTCTTCATGGAAGCCCGGCCCCTCGCCGATGAACATGAGCTCGGCGTTGGCCGGCCCTTCGCCCGGCACGCCCTGCTTGGCGGTCTGATGCAGCTTGCACTGGGTGCAGGCCCGCACCTGCGCCGCAATCACCTCCAGTTCCGCCTGAGCCATCGGGGCTAATCTCCTGCGCGGTCCGCTAGGCCGGCTTCGGGAACAACTCAATGTTCGCGTTGATCCACTCCCACAACCGGCTCACGCCGTCGGCGGGGTCTACCTGCGGCGTCCAGCCCAAGTCGGTCTGCGCCTTGCGGATGTCGCTGACGTAGATGCGCTGATCGCCGGGCCGCCAGTCGTCGGTGCGCGCCGGCAGCGAGCGGTTAGACAGCTCCTCCAGCAGCGGGCCGGTCTCGGTCCAGATCGAGAGCGTGCGCGCCACGCCGCCGCCGATGTTGTAGACCTCACCGGCGGTGCGGTTGATGTTGCGCACCGCCGCCTCGAAGGCGCGGGCCAGGTCGTCAATGTAGAGAATGTCGCGCACCTGCTTGCCGTCGCCATAGATGGTGATGGGCTGCCGGGTCGCGGCGCAGATCGCCAGGTAAGCAATCCAGCCCTGGTCTTCCACGCCAAACTGGCGCGGGCCGTAGATCGAGCTTTGCCGGAAGACCACGGTGGGCAGGCCGTAGATGCGGTGATAGTCGCGCACGTACTGGTCGCCGGTGCCTTTGCTGCAGCCATAGGGCGAATGGAAATCCAGCGGCCAGGTCTCGGCCACGCCGTGGGGCAGATCGGCGAAGGCGTAGCGCTCTGGTCCCTCGACCACGCGCGCTGCCTCCATGCCGCCATAGACTTTGTTGGTCGAGGTGTAGATGAAGATCGGCTGGCGGCCGCTGAGGCGGGCGGCCTCCAGCGCGTTAAAGGTGCCCAGCGCGTTGATCTCAAAGTCGGTGCGCGGGTCGAGCACGGAGGTGGTGACGGCCACCTGCCCGGCCAGGTGAAAGATCGCGTCTTGGTCGCGGGCGGCGGCTTCAATCGCGGCCGCGTCGCGCACGTCGCCGCGGACGACGGCCGGCCCCGGCGCAACGGCCGTTTGCAGCCAGGCCAGGTTGGCCTCGCCGCCCCGGCGCGAGAAATTGTCGAAGATGGTGACGGCATGCCCGGCGCGCAGGAAGTGCGCCGCCAGGTTGCTGCCGATGAAACCGGCCCCGCCCGTGATGAGAATCTTCATGCCTGCGTTTCCGTCCCTTGGGTCAACCGCTCGGCGCTCGACGGCGCGACTCTTATACCCCGCCCGGGGCGCTTTTGCTTAGGCGCTTGTTGCAGCCTTCGCCCCCCCTAACAGCCCACTAACCGGCGGCACTGCTGCCCTGCACGCGCTCGGCAAACAGGCGCCGCATTTCGTCGCGATAGCCGGGCTTAAGTTCGGCCGTCATCAGCAAGGCGTCTTCGCCGTTGTCGCGATAGTAGCGGCGGCGGCGGCCAACGATTTCAAACGAATATTTACGGTACAGGTTCTGGGCGCGCTCGTTGGTCACGCGCACTTCGAGCGTGGCGGTTACCGCGCCCAGGTCGAGGCCGCGCTCGAGCATGGCCACGAACAGGTGCTCGCCCACGCTGCGCCCGCGCCAGTCGGGGTGCACGGCGATGGTGCTCACATGCGCCTCATCGAGGATATACCAGAAGCCGCTGTAGCCGACCACCGGCCGGTCGGGGTCGGGGCCGGGCGCGGCCGGCGGCTTGAACCAGTTGACCGGGTTGAGCCAGCTCAGCGCCTCGGCCGCGGGCGTGGGGCCGGCCGCCGCCGCGCTGCCCAGCGCCACAAAGAAATGGCTGTTGACGTTCTGCAGCAATTCGTAGCGATAGGTGGCCGGACTCCACGGCAGCGGGAACGACAACTGATCAATGACCGTGACGCGCGGGATGTCTTCCAGCGTCATCGGCTCGACATGAATGGGGTCGGGCGGCAGCGGGCCGGTCATGGCTAAGCGGCACCCGGCGCAGGCGGCGGCGGGGCAGGCGCGGGCGGCGAGTCTTCGATCAGGCCGGCCGGCGCGCCGCCATACAGCGGGGCCAGGCGGCTGGCGTCATCGGCGCCGGCCCGCAAGCGCTCCCAGCCGATCTCGGCCAGGAAGCCGGCGCGGCGCATATTGCGGGCCGGGCCGGCCAGCACCACCGCGCCCTTGAGCGAGCGCAGTGCTTCCAGCCCGGCGGCATCTAGCTCGCCCACCACGTAGGTTGCGTTGGGCGGCAGCGCGGGCTGGCCGAGGCCGGCCACACCCGCCGTCACCTCGGCCGCCAACTCGGCCCAGGTGAGGCTACGCGCCTCGCCGGCCGACTCCCAGCGGCGGCGCTTGTCGTGCCAGGCGTAGGCCACCGCCATCACCCGGCCGCGCCCGGCCTGCACCAGCGCCAGGGCTGGGCCAGGGTGCGGCGGCTGGGCGCGCATCAGCCCGTCGAGCGTGGGGATGCCCACCAGCGGCAGCCGGCCGGCCTGGGCCAGCGCCAGCCCCTTGGCAAAGCCCAGACCAATGCGCAGCCCGGTGTACGAGCCGGGGCCAATCGCCACCGCCAGCCCGCTCAGCCCGGCCACTTCTTGCTTGGCGCGGCGCAGCAGCAGCGCCACCTGCGGGGCCAGCTCGGTGGTGTGATAGTGGTCGGACAGCCAGGTGCTTTCGGCCACCACCGCCTGGCCGTCGTGCAGCGCCAGGGAGATCAGCCGGGTCGCGGTATCAATTGCCAGCAACATGATGCCCACTCATAACCCAAAAGACGCCTGCCGGAACTCGCCCAGCAGGGCCTCATAGCGCGCGCCACGCGCGTCGAAGCGCAGACCGCGCCGCGTTTGATCAGACCAGCGCAGGGTCAGCCCCAGGCGCTCGGCCGGCAGCGCCTCGGCCAGGTGCTCCGGCCACTCGACCACCATCACGCCGCCGTCGGCCAGCAGGTCGTCCAGCCCGGCCGCGCGCGCCTCCGCGCCGGAGGCCAGCCGGTAGCCGTCCAGGTGCCACAGGTGCAGCCCATCGGGCCGGCGGTAGTCGTTCACCAGCACAAAGGTCGGGCTGGTCACCTGGTCAGCCGAGCCCCAGCCGCGGCTCAGGCCGGTGACAAAGGTCGTCTTGCCCGCGCCCAGCTCGCCGCTCAGGGTCAGCAAGTCGCCGGGGCGCAGCAGCTCGCCCAGCCGCGCGCCAAAGCGCACCGTCTGTTCGGCGGAGTGACTCCAAAAATCAAGTGAGCGATCGTCTAGGATGGGCATCGTGGCGTAGCGGCGATTATACGACTTTTCCAATCCCCGCTATCCATGATATCATCCATAGGAATCGAGTACCAATGCATGCGCGTCCTCGTCCTTTCAGATATCCATGCCAACCTCGTTGCGCTCGAAACCGTCCTCGCCGATGCCGCCGGCAGCTATGATGCCGTCTGGTGCCTGGGCGATTTAGTCGGTTACGGCCCCAACCCGAACGAATGCGTGGCGCTGGTGCGCAGCCTGCCGGGGCTGATGTGCCTGGTGGGCAACCACGACAAAGCCGTCCTGGGCGAAATTGACCTGAGCGTCTTCAACGGCGACGCGCGCTCGGCCATCGGCTGGTCGCAGAGTGTCATCACGCCCGACACGCTCGACTACCTGCGCGCGCTGCCGGCCCGCGACCAGAACGGCGACTACACCATGGCCCACGGCTCGCCGCGCCAACCGGTCTGGGAGTACATCCTCGACCGCTTCATCGCCCAAGACAATTTTGCGCTGTTCACCACCCCC
>JBBRZY010000411.1:0-5048 GCA_038252885.1 Anaerolineales bacterium
CCCTGACCTTACCCATGCTACGCGAGAATGCCGCCAGCGCCAAATGCGCGAGCCGGTGACGGAGTATTTCAGTTTGGGGGCAAAAGCTCCGGCCCGGCGGGGTCAGCGCAAGGCGTTGGGTCGGGCTCATCCGCGCCCTCGTCCGCGCGCCGCGCCGCCGGGGTGATTGACTGACCGGCGCGCCTATCCCTGCCGCCAGCGAGTTTACATGTCCTTTAGGGCCGCTGCCGTTTTGGGCCAGCCAGAAATTTTTACCAGGGGTCGGTGGGCTTGCCCACCTACCCCTGGTAAAAATTTCCTTCGGTCAGATACGACCCTTCACAACCTCCCCTTGCGCGGAAGGGGAAAGCCCGGTACCGGGGCCGATAAGCCCGCTTTGGGCCAAGTCGCGGCGGCGCTACTCCACCGGGCGCACCAGCGCCAGAATGACCTGCGCCTCTTCTTCAGTGGCGAGGCGCGGCAAGCCGTGATCGACCATGACCGGCACCCAGGCGTAGTCGGCCACGCCGGCCGGGGTAAGCGTGGCGGTGAAGATGGCCGAGTAGGTCGAAGGCGGCGCGAAGCCGTCGAACACCAGGTTGCCAAGGCTGTAGACGATGAGCCCGCCGTTATAGGCTTCGACCGGTTGGAGGACGTGAGAATGGGCACCGAGCACTAGCTTCGCGCCAGCGTCAATCGCGGCGTGGGCCATGGCCGCCTGGTCGTTGGTGAAGTCGCTGCGGCCCTCCAGGCCAAAGTGCAGCATGACCACCACCACATCGGCCTTGAGGCGGGCTGAGGCGATATCGAAGCGCATGTCATCGCCATCGGCCCAGGCGAGGCCGGGCTGGTCGGGGCCGGCCTCCCAACTGCGCGTGTCAAAGCCGGTGCGCCCCTCGACGGGCACATCCACATAGGCCAGGAACGCCACCCGGAGGCCATTATGCACAAGGATGACGGGCGCACGGGCCGCTTCCTCATCGCCGCCCACGCCGACCGTCTCGATGCCGCGCTCGCGCAGGCGCGGGAGCATATCGGCCAGGGCGTCGATGCCGTAGTCCAGCGAGTGGTTATTGGCCAGGCTGACCAGGTCGAGCCCGCCGACGGCCAGCACATCGGCGGCGGCGGGCGGCGCGCGAAAAGTGTACGACTTGTGGGCCGGCGTGCCGATGGTGGCAATAACGCACTCCAGGTTTGCGACAAAGAGGTCGGCCTGGTCGAGCGCAGACTGAATGCCGGCGAACACCACGCCGGGACCCTCCGCTTCGAGGCGGTCGCCGATGGTGCGGGCCAGCATCAGATCGCCACCGGCGGCCAGGCGCACAATCGGTACGGGCGTCGGCGTGGGCGTGACCGTTTCGGTCGACGTCGGCGTGGCGGTCGGCGGGATTTCGGTAGCCGTAGCGCTAGGCGTCGTGGTGGGCGCATCGGTCGGCGGCGCGGGCGTGCTAGTGGGGGTCTCAACTGAGACAATCCGCGTGACAGGCGGTGCGGTGCCGGTGGCGGGCGGCACCGTCGTGCAGGCGGCAGCGAGCAACAGGCCGAGGGCCAGGCGGCCACAGCCGGATAGGCGACGGGCGAAGCGGGCGGTAGGCCGAGGTATGAACATCGCCACTCGGCGGGGAGCCGGAGCCAAGCCCTAACCCAGCGCCTCGGCCAGCAGCAGCCCGATGAGGCCCACGACAATGCCGAGGTGCAAGAGCAGGTTACTGGTTGAAAGCCAGCCCAGGTTGAAAAACTGAAAGACGAAGTTGAGGATGACTAACAGCACTGCCACCATGGTCGGCAGGCCTTTGTAGCGAGCAATGAAGGCAGAGAGCCGGTCAAGCCACATGGGGTTTCAGCCTCGGGGGTGCGCCTAGGCGCGCGCCGTCGGAACCTTCTTGGCGCTGCGGCGGGCGCGCGGGACATACGGCTTGAAGCGCGCGGCCACGCGCTCGGGCACGCGGCCAGTCAACTCAACGCCGGCCTCGGTGTGCTCCACATGCTCAACCAGGGCCTGCTCGTGGAAAAGCGAAATGATGTGCCCGTCCGTGTAGGGGACGAGCAGCTTGAGCGGCACCAGATTTGCATACAACTCAGTTGAGATGCGGGTCAGCAGTTCGGGCAGCCCGGCCCCAGTGAGGGCCGAAATCGGCACGCCGGTATCAAACTGGTCGCCCAGGTTGGCGCGGGCCTCGGCGCGCTGGGCGGGGGTGAGCGTGTCAATCTTGTTCAGCGCCAGCAGAATGGGCGCGTCGTGGATGTTGAGCTCCTCCAGCACTGTGTGGACGGCCTCGGCCTGTTGGCGGGCGTTGGGGTGCGTAACGTCGAGCACGTGCAGCAGCACATCGGCCTCGCCGATCTCCTCCAGCGTAGCGCGGAAGGCGGCCACGAGCGTGGTAGGCAGTTTCTGAATGAAGCCGACTGTGTCGGTGAATAGAGCCGTCTTGTTGTTGGGCAGCGGCACCCGGCGCGTGGTGGGGTCGAGCGTGGCAAAAAGCTGATCGGCCACCAGCACCTCGGCGCTGCCCACGAGCGCGTTGAGGAGCGTGCTCTTACCGGCGTTGGTGTAGCCGACAATGGCGACGACCGGCACGGCATTGCGCTTGCGCTGCGCCTGGTAGCGATGGCGATGAGCGCGCACCGTCTCCAACTCCTTCTTGAGGTGGACAATCTTGCCGGTGATCTCCTGGCGGTCAGCCTCTAGCTGTGTTTCGCCGGGGCCGCGCAGGCCGACGCCGCCCGTGCCGCCGCGAGCCGACGCGCCGCCGCCTTGCCGGGCCAGGTGGGTCCACTGCCGTGTCAGACGCGGCAGGCGATACTCGTATTGGGCCAACTCGACTTGCAGTCCACCCTCGCGCGTCCGGGCGTGCTGCGCGAAGATGTCGAGGATCAGGGCCGTGCGGTCGAGCACCTTCACGTTCTCGCCCATGATCTTTTCGAGTTCGCGCTGGTGGCGCGGCGACAGTTCCTCGTCAAAGATGACGACATCACTGAGGGTTTCCTCAACGAAATCGCGCAGTTCGGCGGCCTTGCCAGAGCCGATGTAGGTGTTCGGATCGGGCTTGTTGATCTTCTGGTAGGTCTCGCCCACCACCTGAAGCCCGGCCGTGTCGGCCAGCAGCGCCAACTCGCTGAGCGAGTCTTCGACGCCCAGCAGCGGGTGCCGGCCATGCACTTCAATCCCCACCAGGAAGGCGCGCTCGGAGGGGAGACTCGTCGGAACGGCAGTCTTGGGCATACGTTATACCAATCCCATCACATCCATGGCGCGGGGGTGCTCGACCGTGAAGTCGAAACGCAGCGCGCGCTTGGCGCCACGGTCCAGCGTGAGGTTCCACTCAAGCATATTCAGCTCGGACTGCTCCGACGGCTTGGGGTCAGCGCTGTCGAGCTTGACCTTGATTTGTTCATCCTGCGTGATCGGCAGTTGATCGAGCACTTTCACTTGTTGCGGCGCCTCGTGCAAATTTTCAAGCGTGATGCGGTAGGCGTAGCGCACCCGGCGGCGATCGCCAATGATGAAGGCCTTGTCCACTTCGCGAGCGACCAACTCGCGCTCAACGCGTAGGCGCTCGTCGGCGCCCAGCACCAACTCAAAGGTCTGGCCGGGGGCGACGAACTCCAGCGCGGTAGCGCCCAGATACTCTTCGCCCTCAAACAATTGGGCCGGGCCGGGCAGCAAGGAATAGACGCTATTGTTCTTGATCTCTGCCCGGCGATAGCACACGCTCTCGAGCTTGGGGGCCGTGATGTAGGTGAGTTCCGGTTTCAGGCGCACAGTGGTCACGGTGACCTTGCGCGGCTCGTTATTGCCCGGCACATCGGCCAAACCCGCCAAGGCATAGGTCAGCGATGCGCCCGACTCGGAGACGGTGGCCTCATCGGCCAGCATATCTTCCACGGCCTGGGGCTCGGGGACAGTACCGGAGCTGGCGGCCATCACGGCCATTTGGGCGGGGGCCGGCGCGGCCATTTCCTGCATGGCGCCGCCACGCTTGGCGAAGGCTTGGCGCAGCGGCGGGCGCGGGCGGAGGTACCAGGGCTGCATTTCGGGAATGACCAGCGTGAGCGACGGGCGCGCGGTGGAGAGCGTGAGCTTGACGGCCGGCCAGTCTTCGCCGGTGTTCTGCGTCACTTGCCCGAGGTAAGTGAGTTCGAGTTCATTGTCAGTCAGGCGCAGGTCGTAGAGCGGCTGCCAACGGGCGCCGGTGACGACATATGTCAGGTCAAGCTCGAAATCGCCGGCGGCGGTAACGTCAAGCTCCACCACCGCGATGTAGCGCTTGCGCGGGCGCGCTGACTGCAGCACATTGAGCTCGCGGCGCAAACGGTCGAGGGTCTTGGCCAGGTCGCGGCGCTGGCGATTGAAAGCCAATTGCTCGGCTTGCAGGGCGCGACTGCGGCGGCTGACGAAATCGAAGATGGCCCCCTGCTCCTCCGGCGTGCGATTACGCAACGCCAGCCCGCGCGCATACATTTCGCTCTGGGCGCCCAGCCCGTCGAGATAGCGCTGTTCCTTCTCAACCACCGCAATCTGTGCCAGCAAGTCGTTGTCGGCGTCTTCGGCAGCCTGAATTTGCTGCTCCAGTTCACGGGCGGCCTCGGCGGGGGTCTCAACAAAGTGCTCCAACCGGGTGCTGACGCCCAGCAACTTGGCCTTGGCCGTGCCACGCCCGGCCGCGCGCACCGAATCGGGCAGCAGCGCGAGCGGCAGCGTGTTGATTTCCAGGCGCTGCAGGCCAACGGCAAGGGGCGTTTGGCCGGTGCGCGTGATACGCGCCCGGTCGGGAAAGACCGTGGCGGCCGTTACCTGGGTGGCAAAGGCGAGCGAAGGAGTAGGCATGGACCGATTATACATTGAGAGAGAAAGCGAAAGGCGAAGAAAGTCGATTCTTGTGAGGCGTTTGGTACGGCTAGAGCTGTTGCTTAGCCCAGACCTGCCAGCGGGCCATGGCCTCGCGGACGCGGTCGGTGGGGGTGCCGAGTGAGAGCCGAACGTAGCCACGACCAGCCTCGCCGAAGATCCAGCCAGGCGTGACACTGACGCCCACAGCCTCTAGCAAGGCATCGGCATAGGCGGCATC
>JBBRZY010000412.1:0-5044 GCA_038252885.1 Anaerolineales bacterium
GCTGACCGTAAGCCTCGGGCTGGAAGCCCTTGACGAAGAGCCAGATCGGCAGGGCCACTTCAAACAGGCCGCCCGGGATCAAGAGCAAGTCGCTCAGGTGGATCCCGAAGATTTCGGCGACCGAGCCGCCCAAGTGAATGGCGTAGCCGAGCACGCCCCAGCCCGACAAGACGCGGGGGAGCAGCCGGGCGCGGTACAGCAGCAAGCACATAAAGATGCCGCCGCCGCTGAGCGTGGCCTGGCCCAGGTTGTAGGCCAGAGTGTTGCCCTGCGTCAGGAGCGTCCCCAAGCCGGTAGCCCAGGCCACGCTGGCCCCGGCGGCGTCGACCGCGTACTGCCCCAAGGGCGCCAGCATCAGCAGGCCGAGCACGCCGAGGTCGAGAAAGACCACCTGCACACTGATCGCGGTCAGATAGGCCAGCGCCGTGCGTTTGCCGTGGCGCTCCAGGATCGGGAAGAAGAGGACGCCCTTCCCGATATCGACCACGGTGTTCAAGAGCATCAGAAACGCGCCGAGCACCAGCGTAGACTGATGCGCCGCCATCGCCGCCAAAAAGTCAGGCGCGCTCGTCACGGAAGTGACCATGACGAAGCCGGTCCCGTAGACGATGAAACCTATCAGAAAGAGCGCGCCAATCACGGCCGAATAGCCTCGGCGCGATCCGGTTTCGGCGCGGCTGCCGGCGGCCAGCGGCGTGGTGGTGCTGGTATTCTGCTTCAGTGTTTGGATTGCCATTGTCATTCTCCTGGGTGTGCGAGCTTATGGTTTAGGCGTCGTGGTCCCGGCGGGGCCGGGTTCAATGCGGCTGACCGACAGCAGCGGCAGGCCGAGATCGCGTACTTTGCGGAGCAAGCTGTGCAGGGCGGCCTGGTCGACGATCGTGCCAGTGAGGCTTGTCTCGCCTTGGTCGGTGCGGGTCAGGGTCAGGCCCCCGAACCAGGTGCTCCACTGGTCATCCAGGCGCCCCTGCAGGCGAATTTCGTACTGGCTCGGCGCTTCCGGCTGGTCAGTGGCTGCTGGTGTGCTGCTCATGCTGCGCCGCGTGGGCTTTTCTCATAGGCTGCCTCTCTGGGTCGAGCGTTTGCTTTCATTGACCTGAGAGTACAGACCAAGGTGGTGAGCCGTCATCACATCATGTGGTGATTTGCTGCTCGGGCGGCGGTGCAGGCAACAAAAAAGCCCCAACCGGTGAGCCGTCTCACGGTTGGGGCCAGGGGCTGGGGCGGGGGGCTAGGGCAACTTGAGCTCTTCCGCGCGGCGTACCGCGGCCCGGCGGTTGGTGACCCCCAGCTTGGCGAAGATGCTCTTGGTGTGAGTTCGCAGCGTATTCACCGACACGCGTAGTTCCCGGGCGATTTCTGGGCCGCTTAGGTCGGTGCAGAGCAGCCCCACCACTTCCAACTCGCGGGCGCTCAGTGGCTCGCGCAGCATTTGCGTGACCGGCGGCCCTGCGGCGGGCACCCCCAAGGCCGCCAGCAATTGACGCACATACTGGGGGGCGAGACCCCGTTTCGCCGCTGTGCGCAGCAGCGCCGCCATGGGCGGCCCTTCATCTACAAAGGTGCGGACGAAGCCGCCCGGCTCGGCCAGCGCCAGTGCCTCACCGAGGGCCAGCAGCGCCGGTTTGGTTTTGCCCTGGGCTTGGAGCGCGAGCGCCAGCAAGACCAGCGCCTGGAGCTGTTCATCCGGCCAGTGCTTCGCCTCCGCCTGCTGGCGCGCTGGCTCCAACAGCGCCCGGGCGGCCGCCGGGTCGCCCTGGGCCAGGCACACGCGCGCTTGGCTCAGGGGCAGGGCGTGTGTCGCGGCCAGCTGCGCGGCCTCTGCCAACTGACCCTGGCGCAACAGAGTCAGCACTTGGGCGGCGGCGACATCTGGCATCCGAAACTCGAAGTTGTGCTGGCGCACGAACGCTTCGGCCTCCGCCAGCGCGGCGACCGCGCCCGACCCATCACCCCGCGCCAGACGCAGGCGGGCGACCAGCACCCCATGCGCCGCAAATGTGTCGACGACTAACGGCCGCGCCAACTGAAGACTGTCCTGGGCCTGCCGCTCGGCCGCTTCTAGATCATTCCATTCGTAGTAGATCGCGGCCAGCCCCAGATGAGCCACGCACGCCATGCGCTGCGGCGGATCACCGGCTAATTCCAGGCAGCGCCGGTAGGTCTCGGCCGCTAGCGGCAGTTGGTTATCGGCTTCTTGCACCTGACCCAAATTGATGGTCGCCGCCAGGGTGTAGATTGAGTTCCCCACCGCCTCACCACTGGCGATGACCTCGCGATACGCCTGGCTGGCCGCCGCCCGGTCGCCCTGCAGTTGTTGGGCGTGCCCCAGCAGCCAGGTCGTGGCCGTGCGCACTGTCCGATTGTCGGGGTGCAGGTGCGCCAACGCGCGCCGCGCCTGGGCGATGATGGTGGCGCTATCATTCTGAATGACCGCCAGCGTCGCTCGCATCGCGGCAATGCGCCCGACCTGGTCGGGGGTCCGGTCGTCGGACAGGCTGCCCGTCATCGCTGCTTCCGCGGCCCGGAGCTTCGCTTCGACCTCAGTATTTCGGCCGGAGAACATCAGCGTCGAGGCATAGGTCACCCACAGCGACGGCCGAGCATCCAAAGCCGCGGTCGGCAGTGACGCCAGCCAGTGCATCACCGGCACCGCCGCGCCGCGATAGGGCAGCGGCCTGCCGTCGCCCTCTACCAGACGCTCGGCGCGCGCCACGTCTTGGGCAGCCACCGCATGGTGAAAAGCATCCAGCTCTAAGCCGTGGCTTTCATACCAGGCGCTGGCCCGGATATGCAATTCCGCGAGGCCCCGCCCCTGCGCCTCAGATTGGTGCAGCCGCTGCCGCAGTAGCTCGGCAAACAGATGGTGGTAGCGGTACCAGTGCCGCTCGTTGTCTAAGGGGACGATAAACAGATTGGCGCGCTCAATTGCTTCGAGCGTGGCTTGCCCCTTCCCGGCCGGCGCGAGCAGAATGGCCTCGCACAGCGGTCCGCACAGCCGGTCTAGGATCGACGTGCGCAGCAAGAACGCCTGGATCTGGTCGGGCTGTTGTTGCAGCACTTCTTCTGCCAAGTAGTCGAGCACAAACCGGTGGCTGCCGGTGAACGAGTGGATGAAGCCGGCAATGTCTTTTTGCCCCTGCATAGACAGGGCCGCCAGTTGCAGGCCGGCAATCCAGCCTTCAGTGCGATTCTCCAGCGCCGCCACGTCAGCCACCGAGAGTTGGAGGCCCATGACCGGGTTGAGAAATTCTGCGGCTTCGGCTGCAGTAAAACGCAAATCGGCGGCGCGCAATTCAGTGAGTTGGCCCCGCGCGCGCAGCCGGGCCAGGGGCAGTTGGGGATCTTCGCGGGTTGTTACGACCAGGTGCAGCGGCGGCGGCAGGTGGTCGAGCAGAAAGGTAAGGGCCTGGTCAACCGCTGGGGCATTGATCACATGGTAGTCGTCGAGGACCAGGGTGGCCGCGTGCGGGAGGCCGGCGAGGTCATTGAGCAGCGCGGTCAGAATCGCTTCGGTGGGCGGTGGCTGTGGCGTTTGGAGCATCCCCGCCACACTAGCTCCTAGCGCGGGCGCAATGGTCTGCATGGCCGCGACCAGGTAGGCTAGAAAACGGGCAGGGTCATTCTCCCCGTAGTCCAGCGACAACCAGGCTACTGGTCTCGCGCCCTCCGCCACCCACTCACTGACCACCGTGGTTTTGCCAAAGCCCGCCGGAGCACAGATCAGGGTCAGCTTGCGAAGCAGCCCCTCGTTCAGCCGCGCGACTAGGCGGGGGCGAGCGACGCGCTTAGGCCGCGGTGGCGGAATATAGAGTTTGGTAGCCAAAAGCGGGGGCAGCATGGCTTCAGTATACCTTGGAGCCAATGCGATCAGTCGCCGCCGAACGCATATATTGCCCAGTTTCTCATCAGCGCGGATGGGATCGCTGGCCGACTGGCAGAATGTGTTTAGGTCAACTTTACCGGGTACTTTCTGAGCGCGCCAGCGGCCGGTGATCTTCACCCTCTCGGATGCCGCCGCGCTGGTCACCGGAACGACCCTTAGCGTGGCTGCCCGGCGCCCGGCTGCGCGCTGTTGGCCGGCTTCCAAATATTCTTTCTGTAAGCGGTCCGAGTGATGTCAAACAGAAGCCGCTTGGTCGATCAGAGCTGCATTTGCCGGTGGGCCGGAGGGAACCTTGGATAACGGCCCTTTGTTCAAAAAAAAAGCCCACTTCTCACGAAATGGGCTTTTCCTGTGCGGCTAGAGGGACTCGAACCCCCGGCCTTTTGGTCCGCAATTAGAAGCACGGCCTTCCATTCAGTCCGCCCTGTCCAAACAGGCATGTTTTGAAGCGGTTTTTGACCTTCGTGTGTCCAAGTAGTTCACTGTTTCCAGGAGATGTCAGTCCCTACGATGTCATTTTGATGTCAATTGGTTGTTCATTTTCTTGGCAGATCTCTTCAGCGCCCCGGCCATCAAGTGCCCTGGATATCCTTCATTCAGGAGAACGCCGCTTGGCCCGCTGGCCTCTGATATATCATTGTTGACCTGTAGCCTCGGGCATTTGGGATTAAGGTATCTCTTCTCTATCAGCCTATTACCGGGCCATTGAGCCAAGGGAATTATGGCCCAACAACCTCCAAGCTCCCGATGACGGCGCGATTGTCGGCCATAGGCCAGTCTGCGGATGTAAGATTAAGACGCTCTAGTGAAGGGTAGAAATACCACCCTACCACCACGTCATACATGCCTGCTGCAGTATCAGCTGGAATAGTGACGGCAAATCCGTCCGGCACCACATCGTCCACGCTCCACAGCCACGTTGGATATAGACCTTGGCACGGTTGCCCATCGTGCTGGGCGATCGACTGCGTTCCATCCTGACTAAGGATATGAATGAAGCGTGAAATGTTGGACGGAAGTGCTGCCATTGATTTCCAGTACAGGGTAAAAAATACACTCTCCCCTGCCCTAACCGTCGGTCCAGACCACTCATAACCCAGTAGCGCCAGTCCAGGCGCAAAATCAGCCTGTACAGCTTGTGAAGGCGCTCGCATGGCA
>JBBRZY010000413.1:0-5011 GCA_038252885.1 Anaerolineales bacterium
GTCGGCCTCCCACTCGCCCGTCACCGCGTTCAGCACCCCGTTCACCGAGGTGAAGGTCAGGTCCATAAACGCGTCGGCCGCCTTCAGCCCCGCCAGCTTGCCCGCCAGAAAGCCATTGAGCGCCACAAATTTGTCAATCCGGGCGTAGGCCTCCGGGTTGCAGTCGCGCCAGTACAGCATCTTTTCAAGCTGGGTGGTCAGCCCGCCGCACCGCTCTAGAATCGTCAGCAGGTGCGGCTCAATCTGCGGCCGGCAGACGTTGCTGCGCGGGTCGAGGATGGCGTCGAAGTGGCCGACCGCGTTCCAGTCGGCGTCGATGCCCAGCACCCCGCCCATCTGGCCGCTGCACACAATCGTCGTCAACTGCCCCACCCGGTCGCCCAAGTCCGCCGCCAGCCGCCGCGTGAGCGCCAGGGCCGAGTTGATGAAGTGCGCTGGGTCTTGCTCCACCAGGCCGGGGGCCGGGTAGTGCAGGTGGTTCTCGACCGCATAGTGCCCCAGGCAGTGCAGGTCTTGGTCGAAGACCCCGGCCTTGATGCCGGTGGTGCCGAGGTCGAGCGCGAGCATGATCTCGGGGGCGGTCATCACGTTACAGGGTTCGCGGGGTCACGGTGCCGTCGGGCGCGATGTGCGCCACGCCGACGTTGCTTTCGTAGAAGCTGACCACCACATCCACCGCGGCCGTCGCGCCGGCGGCCAGCGTGCGCTGCGTGCCGGTCTTGGCCGCCACCGCCGCCAACCCATGGCCGGGGACGCTGCTGGCCGGCTCCACCGCCATCACATAGGCCTGCTTGTTCCACGGAAAATCCTCGGTGGCGTGCATCTCCTGCCAGAACCAGGCGTACGGGTAAACTTCGATCGGCCAGGCCAGCCCCACCCCAAACCCAAGCTCGGTGTTGGTCAGCGCGTACCAACCGCTGGTGAAGTCCATAAAGTAGGCAATCAGCGCGCGCGGCGTGGCCTGGTCGGGTACGGTGTTCACCGCCGCCGCCGCGCCCGCCGAAGCCGGGATCGGCCACGGATAGCGCTCACCCGAGGTCAACGGGTTCAGCGGCCCGCCCACCGACTCATCTGCCCACAGCGTCTGCGCGCCGATGTCGAGCCGCACCGCCGCGCCGATGAACGGCGCGCCATAAGCCGGGTGCTGGCCCCACATGTACTCTTGCGGCGCATCGCTCAGGTTGGTCACCTGCTCATGCAAGAACAGCACCGGCCGCCCCGCCTCCACCCGCAGTGTGCGCTCCACGCGATAGGGGCTGTGCGCCAGCGTCACGCTCAGCCGCAGTTCGGCCGCGTCTGGCCCCGCCTCCACAATCTCGTGCTGCCAGACCGATATTGCCGCTTCGCCGTGAAAGCTGTGCTGTTGGCCCTGGTGTACGTTTGGCCCGCCGCCGTTCGGGAAGATCGTCTGCCACCCGCCGGCATACGTGGCCAGCCAGGCGTCGGTCGAGGCCTCGCCCGGCGGCACATCGCGCTTGCCCGCCTTCAGGTTGGGGCTCTTCCACAGCACGTCCACGCCGCGCGGCTTGTAGACCAGCGCGTAGATGTCTGCGCCCTGGTCGAGCAGCACCGTGGCCGCCAACAGGTCATTCTCGATCACCACCGCGCGCACGCCGGGCGGCAATGTGACTTCGCTGATCTGACAGATGGTGGGCATAACCAACCTTAAAGCCCCGGCCGAGCCTCACGCGACGCGAAGCGGGGCCGGGGCCAGAATGGCGCTTAGGCCTTGGGCTTCAGGCCCAAGAGCGTTTGTGGGCTTTCGTAGAGGATGCTGCGCGCCACCGACAGCGCGTCGTCCTGGCTGTACTGGCCGCGCTCCACGCGCACCGCCAGCGCCTGCGCGAGCACCTGGCGCACCAACTGCCACTTGCCGTAGGTCCACTCGACGCAGTAGGCGTCCGAGAAGAAAGCCACCTGCTTGTTGGCCGGCACCATGTCCAGCCGTTCGTCGAGCACCTGCCCCATGATGGACGGATAGAAGTTGTGCCACCAGAAACCCGCCAGGCTAAAGTTCGGCAGCTCGCGCACCATGCTGCACAGGCTCTGGTTGGCATGGCGGCTGCTCACGATGCACTGAAACCGCAGCCGCGGATGGCGCGCGATCATATCGGCCAGTTGCGCGATGGTGCGCTGCCCCAGGCGGCTGCCGGTCTCGAACGGCAGCGGCTCCGCGCCCAGGCTGAACTGGAACACCAGCTCGTCGGCGTGGGCCTCCAGCGCGCTCAGGAACACCTCCTGCACATAGGCAGCGTACAGGCTGCGCTCGGCCAGCCCGGCCTGCGGGCGGCGGGCCAGCGCGGCCTCCATCTCGTCATCGCTGACCACGCCGTACTCAATGTCGGTCGAGAGGTGCGTCGCCATCGAGATCAACTGCTTATAAGGAATGGTGTCGACGTAATATTGCACGGCCTCGTGCACATCGGCCACGGTCTTAATCGTGCGCTCGGTGGCCGGGCGCGGCCCCGCGCCGATGGGCGTGCTGCCGGCCGGCTGCTGGCCCCAGCAGCGCTCCAACTCGTACAGCGCCGTGTCATACTCGCCCCACTGCGCGCGGGTGAAGAACCCCCACTCAATCGAGTATTGCAGCCGGTCGTCATCCACGCCGGTGCCGCGCCGCGCGAACTCGGCGCACGTGCGCTGAATGTGCAGCCGGTCGAGCACGCTGTGGTGCCAGGCCCGGTCGTCGGCCCGCTCGCGGATCTGGCCGTCCAGCGTGCGCCAGTTGTCCGCCGTAATCGGCTGATCCCAGCCGTACAGGTCTTTCAAGATCACCTTGACCAGCCAAAACATGCTGCCGTTACGAATGTGGGTCAGGTAGGGCAGCGCCTCGATGATGCGCGCTTCGGCCTCGGCCTTATCCGGCCACTTGGGGAACTCGGTCAGCCGCGCGCCGCTGGGGCAGCCGGCCCCGTACAGGTCGCTGACCAGCATGTGGTAAAGCAGAATGTTGTGGAGCCCGCGCGCCCCCAGCCGCCCGCCCACCAGGTGGGTGTGCGCGTCGATCAACGGCAATTCGTTCAGACCCTCTTCCAAATCGCGCTGCAGTGTGCCTGACGTCATGGGCCGGCTCCTTAGCTATTCGCTCGGTTGAAGGACAGGTGGGTCGCCCCGGGTCGGGTGCGTCGCGGCCGCCGGCCCGGCGGTCATTATGCCAGAACCTGCCCGAAAGCGCTCTGGCCGGCCGGGCGGTGGGCGGCGGCTGGCCCTGGGCTTAGCGGAATGTTGGCCCAACTGGGCCGTAAAGCCCAGGGAACGCGCCCGGACTATAGCAAGAAAAAACAGCAGCGTCAATAGGTAAGCACAATTTTTCCAAAAGAAGCACCGTACTAACTATTGACAATTAGTATGCTTCGCTATAAAACAGTTGAGTCACTCATCGAAGAGGAAAACCACATAATGACGGCAATTTCGGCGGGCATATTAGAGACGTTATGGTACGACTTGGACCGGCGCGAGGAGAACCTGCGCCGGGTGATTGCCGACCGCCTGGCGCTCAACCCGCCTCCCACCAGCCCCGACCACATCATTGCCACGTATTTCTTCGCGTTTCGCACCATGCGCCTCGACCACGCCGTCGAGGAGATCAGCTACCATGCCACCAGCGGCATCAAGCACCCCCCACCCGGCTCCCTGCTCGAGGCCTGCTCGGCTACTCCGGCCGGCGTCGACGCCTTCGACGACACCGGGCGGCTGGGTTTGCTGCATGTGGCCTTTCCACTGAAAATGCTCCTGCAACCCGACGGCCACCTGACCTCGTGCGACATCCTGCACACCACGGCCGCCGCCATCATCTTCGACGTATATGAGAACCAGGATGCCCGCCTGGTCGCGCTGCAAATCCCAGACAAGGTGCTGCAGACCTTCCCTGGCCCCGCCTTTGGCCCGGCCGGCCTGCGCAGCGCCACCGGCCTCAAACCTGGTGAGCCGGCCTTCGGCACCATCCTCAAGCCCACCGCCGGCATCACCCCCACCGAAGTCGAGCACCTAGTGGCGGAGGTGGCGGGCTGTCCGCTGTTCGCTTTCGTGAAGGAAGACGAAGACCTCTACCCCCACCTAGACTACTCACCCGTGGCCGAGCGCACCCGGCTGGCGGCGGCGGCCATCCAGCGCTCGCTCAGCCAGCGCGACGGCCGCGCGTTGCTGTTTGCCCCGCACATCAGCGGCGCGCCGCACGAGATCGTGGACACCGTGCTCTCGGTGCTCGACGCCGGCGCCACGGCCGTGATGTTCAGCGAGAGCTTTGCCGGCGGCACGGTGCGCATGGTGCGCGAGGCCACTCGCCACCTGCCCCGCCCGCCCATGATCTACGGCCACAACGCCGGCATCGGCGTCAAGACGCGCGGCATCTGGCGCGAGGTGATCGACCTGTTGGCCCGCCTGGACGGCATTGACTTCCGCCAAACCGCCCCCGTGCGGCCCGGCGCGCCCTTCCTGCGCCCCTATGGCGACGAATTCATCGCCTCCGAGACGGCCCTGTCGCGCCCGCTGGCCGGCATTAAACCAACCACCCTGGTGCGCGCCGGCGCTTTGGATCAGGGCAACATCGGCCTCAACCTGGCCGACGCCGAGCAGCGCGGCATCGGCGAGCAGATCATGTTCCTGGCCGGCTCGGCCATCAACTCAATCAAGGGGCCGAACGGCAAGCCCAGCCCACAGATCGGCATTGAGGCCATGCAGCAGGCCATCGCCATTCACCAGAGCGGCGAGCTTGCCTCGGCCTCGGTCGACGAGCACCTGCCCGCTCTGGCGGCCTTAGCCCAGCGCCGCGGCCTGGCCGAACTGCTGGAGGCCTTGCGCCAGCGTTACCCAGATCAGAAGTTCGCCTAGGCCCGCTTGCCGGTGGCGCCCAGGCACCCGCACTAACCCGCGACCCAGAAAGGAACAGTTTTTTACATCGGGCCTATGGCGTAGATAACTAATGAGGCACCATGATTGAACGCGAAGAACGTCTGTCGAACATGCTCGAATTTATACGCGACCACAACAATGTCAGCGTCAGCGAGCTGAA
>JBBRZY010000414.1:0-5006 GCA_038252885.1 Anaerolineales bacterium
GAGTCCAATGACGGCGGCCACTCCATCTGGCTGGCGGCCGCCGACGGCACCAACCCGCGCAAGCTGTCGGACAATGCCACGCTGCCGGATTGGCAGTAGGCTAAGGGGAAGAGCAGAGAAAAAGAAAGAGGTAGAGCGGGAGTAGTAGGTCAGGCGCGCGGTTGGGTTACACACCGTTGTTAAGATGCGACTGACAGGGTAAGTTATTGAAACTAAGGCGGGCAGCAGCCAAAAGGCTGCTGCCCGCTTTTTTTTTGGGGCTAGCCGAAAGTCAACCTGACGTGCGACGCCTCGGCCACGGGGTGCGTGAAGGCGACGGTGACGGTCTGCACCGCGGCGTCGTGAGCCAGGGTGTACGGGCGCGGGCCGGCGGGGCCGGTGACTTGCACGCTGGTCGGATTGGCCGGCTGGCGGTGGAGGACGATGCTGAGGTCGCGCGCGGCGGGCTGGCTAGGATAGCCGCCCTCGGCCGACGCAATTGCGATGGTCACCGCCCCGCCCGCCTCGGTGACGGCGATGGTGGTGGTCGAGAACTCACCACGTTGGTAGGCGCGGGAGTGGCCGTCGTCGTCTAAGAAGGCGGTCGCGGCCGGGTACGGCGGCCAGCAGTGCAGCGCCAAGTCAGTGAAGCGGTGGTCGGCGGGGATGTGCGGCAGCGACGGACCGAAGGGGATGACTGAGCCACCGCGGGCCAGCAGCGGCAGGCAATCGGCGGCGGCGAGGTAGTCGATCGCGCCGCCGCCGGGATAACTGGCGGTGGACCAGAAGTCGTGCCACGGCGCGCCAGCTGGAAGCACGATGTGGCGAAGCGCCAGGCCGGTGGCCGGGTCGGCGGGGGCCAGCACCGGCGCGACTAGCAGGCGGTCGCCGAGCAGAAACTGGTCGTCGGTGGCGGCCAGGCGCGGGTCGTTGGGGGCGTGCAGGCACATGGGGCGCAGCACGGGCAGGCCACTGCGGTAGGCCTCCCAGCCGAGTTGGGCATAGTACGGCAGCAGTTGATAGCGCAGGTCGGCATAGCGGCGGAAGTTGGCCTCGTTGGCCGCGCCGTGGGACCAGGGCAGGCGCGTGTCGTCAATCGCTGGGGGCCGCCAAAAGTAGCGAGCGATGGGCACCAGCAGGGCGTACTGGGCGTAGCGCCGGTGCAACTCGGGTGTGGTCTTGCCATCCAGCCCAAACACATCGGCGGTCCAGTGGGCGAAGCCGAGCAGGCCCAGATTGAGGCCCGCCCGCAGCGTGGAGCGGATGTGGTCGAAGGTCGGCTTCTGGTCGCCCAGAAACAGCGCCGGATAGCGCTGCGAGCCGACCCAGGCAGTGCGCGCGTAGATGAACGGGCGGCGGTCATCTAGCGCCGCCATGCCGGCGGAGATGGCGCGACCGTAATAGAAGCCATACAAGTTGTGGTACTCGCGGCCCGACAGTCCCAGAAAGCTGGTGGCGTCGGCCGGCAAGTACTCGCCGTCGTCGTTCTTGAAAAAGGCGACGCCTTGATCGTACAGCGGGTGCATCAGCTTGTTCCACCAGGCAACCGCGGCCGGGTGCGTGAAGTCGACCATGCCGCCCGCGCCAAACCACCAGGCGGCGTTGGGGTGGGCCAGGTAGCCGTGCGCCAGGGCGTGCTGATACTCGGGCAGCGCGCGCTCGTCGGCCTGGTCTTCGCCGGCCGGGAGGTTGTGGGCGAGGCGGTGGAGCAGCCAGCGCTGGCGAAAGCGGTTGCGGTGGTTGAGGAACGGCGTAAAGATCAATCCCAGCCGGACACCGTGCGCCCGCAGATCGGCAATCAGCTGGTCGGGGTCGGGAAAGAGCGTGGTACGCCAGCGAAAGTCGTGGTAATGCGCTTCCCAGTGATAGTCGAGGATCACGGCGTCGAGCGGGATAGCGCGGCGGCGGTGCTCGGCTACGCGCGCGACCACCACCGGCTGGGGCTCCTGCGGATAACCGGTGACCATGAGGCCTAACGCCCAGCGCGGCACGAGGGGCGGCCGGCCAGTGAGCGCGGTGAAGACCGCGATCAGGTCGGTCAGTTCCGGCCCGTAGAACACGATGTAGTCTGCGCCGGGACCGGCGGCAGTGACCTCCATGACGCCGCGCTTAGGGGCAAGGTCGAAGGTGCTGGTATGCGCGTTGAGCAGCCAGACGCCATAGCCGCGGCTGCTGAAGAACACCGGCAGCCCAGAATAGGTTTCCTTGCCCTGCAGTTGGGCGAGGGCGTCGCGGTTGTGCAGGTGAACGCGGCCATGCTCGCGCCGGAAGGCGTTGAACCATTCGCCCCAGCCATAGAAGCCCTCGCCGGGGTGAAGACCGAAGGTCAGCGCGATGGCACCGGCGCTCCGATCAAGGGAAGAACGAATGGTCGCGGCGGGGAGGTCAAGGAACAGCGAGAGGCGGCGGTGTGTGCGACCCAGGCGCGGCGGCCGGGTCTCGGCCAAAATCAGCGCGCCACCGGCGGCGGTGACGCGAACCAGGCCGTCACGGAGGTCGGCCGTCAGGCGCGGCGACTCGGCGGATGGCGGCTGAGGCAGCAGCACATCGCGCAGCCAGGGCCGGTCGGGCGGGAAGTCTTCATTCAGCGGCGCGTGTGTGATGCGCACGGCGCGGCTGGAGAGGGTTTGGAAGCGCGTGTGAGTGGGTACTACTTTAGCCATGAATTGCGGCGCTCGAAGGGGCGCGTTGGCGGTTCGCCCGCCGCGCCTGATTCTAGGCTAAATAGCTATTTGCAGTGCACGCCCAATTGGGGCGCGGTTAGGGCGGCGTCGGCCGGGCCTGCAACTCGGCCAGCAGCACGCCCAGTTGGTCGAGATTAGCTTGTTTGGTGGCGTCGCGCAGGGAGCGGGCCATGGGCGTAAAGTAGCGGTGATCGGTCAGAAAGGTCACTTGACCCTGATACCACTCCACATCGGTCGAGACGGTGCCATAGGCGGCCCACTCGGCGCGCAGGTCGTCGTTGCGGGTCCAGTAGTCGGCGCGACCGAGCACATCGAGGTCGGCGTCGGTCAGAATTTCGGCCAAGAGGCTGCCCGGTGATTGCGGCAAGCGCGTGGCCTGGATCATCTCGGAGATGGCCTCAATTTGGGTGGCGGTATAGCCGAAGTCGGGCAGCGCGGCCGTCATCAGGCTGATGCCGACCGCCTCATGATCTTCGCGCTGCACCACAAAGCCCAAGTCGTGATAGAGCGCGGCAGTTTCAAGCAGCATCAGCGGTTCGCCAGTGATGCCAGCCAGGGCGGCCAAACGCTGGCTGGCGGGCAACACGTCGGCGCGGGTGTGCGCCACCGAATGATAGAAGAGGTTGGGCGAAAGCTCCCGCGCCAGGCGGTCGAGGGCATAGGTTTGGGCGCGGGCGAAGTCGGGTACCGGCATGTGGGTCTCGATATAGAGGTGCGGGGGATATTCTAGCAGATTCGCCATGGGTAGTCCTTGGTGAGCGCCAGCCGTGTGGCCGGTGCAATTGCGATGGGGGCGAGGCGCCCGAACGCTATTTCCAGCAGAATAGACGACATGAGCCGGCGGGGATAGCGGTCCCACGCGGAGACGCGTGTAAGACACAAGCGCGGCAAATCGTCGGGCGTTGTCCTACGACTGAGCGGCCCGGCTCCCAGAGTGGCCCTATTGCGCTAAAATACCCATGCGCATTGTCTACTGGAGACCCCATGACGCCATCCCCCAGCCCTTCCCTTCAACCCGGCACCCAGGCCTTTCTCGCCAGCGGCCCCAAACAACTGCTGATCGGCGGTGAGTGGGTCGCGGCAGCCGACGGCGCGACTTTTGCCACACTGAACCCGGCCACCGGGGCGGCGCTGGTGGAGGTGGGCCTCGCCGGCGCGGCGGATGTGGACCGGGCGGTGACCGCGGCGCGGTCAGCTTTTGAAAGTGACGCCTGGGCCGGGCTGACCGGCGCGGAGCGTGGCAACTTGTTGTGGAAGGTCGCCGACCTGATTGAAAAGTACGCCGACGAGTTGGCTGAGCTGGAGACGCTCGACAACGGCAAGCCGCTGCGCGCGGCGCGCCTCGGCGACCTGCCCATGGCCGTGCGGCACTTTCGCTACTACGCCGGATGGGCCAGCAAGCTCGAAGGCACCACCATCCCCGTGTCGCACCCCAACCAGTTTGTCTACACGCTGCGCGAGCCGATGGGCGTGGTGGGCCTGATCATCCCGTGGAATTTTCCGCTGCTGATGGCGGCCTGGAAGCTGGCCCCGGCACTGGCCTGCGGCAACACGGCGCTGCTGAAGCCGGCCGAGGAGACACCGCTGACGGCGCTGCGGCTGGGCGAGATTATGCTAGAGGCGGGCTTCCCGGCGGGGGTGGTGAACATCCTCACCGGGCCAGGACTGCCAACCGGCGCGGCGCTGAGCGCGCACCCCGGCATCGACAAGGTGGCCTTCACTGGCTCAACCGAGGTCGGGCGCAAGATCATGGCGGCGGCGGCGCAGAGCAACCTCAAGCGCGTTAGCCTGGAGCTGGGCGGCAAGAGCCCGAACGTGATCTTCGCTGACGCGGACATCGAGAAGGCGATCAAGGGCGCGCTGTGGGCGGTGTTCAGCACCAGCGGGCAAGAGTGCGTGGCGGGCACGCGGCTGTTCGTCGAGCGGCCCGCGTACGAGGCGGTGGTTGAGGGGCTGGCCGCGCAAGCCCAGCGCATCCGCGTGGGGCCAGGGTTTGCGCCCAAGGTGCACATCGGCCCGCTGGTATCAGAGAAGCAGCTTCAGACGGTGCTCGGCTATATTGACAGCGGCCGGTCGGCCGGGGCGACGGTGGTGGCCGGCGGGACGCGCCTGGGCGGCGACCTGGCCGAGGGCTACTTCATCGAGCCGACGATCTTCACCCACACCGACGACTCGCTCAAGCTGGTGCAGGAAGAAATCTTCGGGCCGGTGGCAGCGGTGACGGCCTTTGACGACTGGGACGAATTGATCGAGCGGGCCAACAGCACGCGCTATGGGCTGGCGGCCGGCGCGTGGACGCGCGATGTGAGCAAGGCCCACCGCTTCGCGCGCGCCGTGAAGGCC
>JBBRZY010000415.1:0-4996 GCA_038252885.1 Anaerolineales bacterium
CGGGCACGAGGAACAGCGGGGCGCGGCGGCCCATGGGCTGGAGCGAGACGATGGCAGTGGGCGTGGCGGCGGCCGGCGAGTCGCCGCGCAGCACGGCGGCCAACTGCGCGATGGTCGGCGCTTGGAAGAGGGCCGTGAGCGGCAGGGTGTGGCCGGTGGTCTTGGCCAGCCGCGCCAGCACGGCGATGGCCGCTAGCGAGTTGCCCCCCAGATCGAAGAAGTCGGCGTGCCGGCCGATGGGTTGGGTGTGCAGCACAGCCTCCCACAGCGCGGTGAGTTGCCGTTCCAGGTCGTCGCGCGGGGCCACGTAGCTGTCGTCGAGGGCGGTGGGCGGCAGCGGTAGGGCCAGCAGCGCCTGCCGATCGACCTTGCCGGTGGTGGTCAGCGGCCAGCGGTCGAGGCGCACAAAGCGCGCGGGCACCATGTAGTCGGGCAGGCGGGCGGCCAGGGTGCGGCGCAAGGCCGGGATGGAAAACTCGGCGGCGGGGGCCACAACCAGGTAGGCGACCAATTCCACCTCGTCGTTGGCGGTCGGCCGGGCCAGCACCACCGCCGGCTGCTCGGGCGCGCACTGCTGCACGGCCAACTCGACCTCGCCCAATTCCACCCGGTAGCCGCGCACCTTCACCATCTGGTCATCGCGGCCCAAGTGCTCGAGCGCGCCGTCGGGCAGCAGGCGGCCCAAGTCGGCGGTGAGAAACAGGCGGCGGTCGCCGCCCTCGGGGTCGGGCAAGAAGGTGCGGCGCGTGAGTTCTTCGTTGCGCCAGTAGCCGGGCGGCAAGAAGCGGCTGCGGATGACAATGTGGCCGATGACGCCAGCGGGCACGGGCCGGTGCTGGTCGTCCCAGATGAGCACTTGGCAGGCTTCGACTGGCAGGCCGACGTTTAGCCGGTCGGGCGGCAGCGGTGTGTCTGGGTCGAAGAAGCGCTGGCAGACAACACCGGTTTCGCTCATCGAGAGCCGGTAGGCCAGGCGGCAGGTGGGCGGAAAGAAACGGCGGAAGGCGCGCACGTCGTCGGGGCGCAGGGCTTCGCCGCCCAGGCCGATCAGGCGCAAGTGCGGCAGGTGGAGGGGGGCGCTGAGTTCGCCCAGGATTTGGCGGAAGAGCGTCACCGGCGGGCCGTACATGGTGATGGCCTCGCGCTCTAAGAAGGCCAGCAGTTCCGTGATGGTGTAGGCGTGCGGGTCCATCGGGAAGACCGCGCCACCGTTGAGCAGCGTGCTGAAGATGCTGGCGGCCGAGGCGGCAAAGCCAATGAAGTGCGAGAGGGTGGCGCGGTCGTCGGGCTGGCAGCCCAGGTCGTGGGCGTTGAGCCAGGCACGGTGCATGAATTGAAGCTGGGTGCGCTGCACGCCCTTGGGCCGGCCGGTGGAGCCGGAGGTGTAGAAGAGCGCGGCCAGTTGGTCGGGCGCCACGGTGAGCGCGGGCAGCGGCCGGGCGGGCGCGGCCAATTGGTCTTCGAGCACCAGCACGGCCCCCGGCGCGATGGCGCGAGCCTGGTCGGCGTGGGCGGCGTCGGCCAGCAGGCAGGCCGCGCCGGCCTCGGCCCACAGCGCGCGGTTGCGCTCGAGGGGGGCGGCGGGCGGCAGGCCCAGATAAGCGCCGTTGGCCTTGAGCACACCCAGGCCGGCCAGCACCGGCGCGGCCTCGGCGGACCCCAGCAGCAGGCCCACCGGCTGGCCGGGCGCGCTGAGGGCGGGGGCCAGCGCGCCGGCCAGGTGGTCGCTGAGCGCGTCTAGCTGGCGGAAGGTGTAGGTCTGCGCGCCGGCCTTGACGGCCAGCCGGTCGGCGAAGTGCGCGGCCACCCGCCGAAAGCGCTCGGGCAGGGGGCGCTCAGTTTCTGCGAGCGGGAAGGGTAGGGCAGGCGTGACAGCCATGGGCCGGTCTTATTTGCTGACGCTGGCGATGAAGCCATTGTCAGTGAGTTCTTGGATCAGGCTGTTGTCAATGACCTGGTCCAGTGTCAGTTCGCCCACGGCTTCGACCGAGAGGGCTTCGGTGTCGAGCACGGCCTGCATGCCAGGCCCGGAGGGGAAGAGGCTGGGCTGCAAGCGCTGGTTGATCACATAGTTGTAATTGTCGGCCAGGGTCTGCGCGTTGGCCGTCACGTCGAGCTTGAGATACTGCGCCAGGACCGCCACGGCGCCGGCCTCATCCTGCTTCATCAGCGCGATGGCTTCAATGGAGGCCTTGAGCACGCTCAGCGCCAGGTCGCGATGGTCGGTGAGGAAGGCGCGCGTGGCCCCGATGCCCTGGCGCTGATAGTAAAGACCAAGGGTGGAAATATCCAGCAGGTCATGCACACCCTGGTCAATGTAAGTTTGGAGCACCGGCTCGGAGAGAATGGCGCCGGAGATGGCGCCGCTGATGACGGCGGCCACCATGACGCCCTCGTCGTTGTCGCGGAAGGGCAGGAGCGTCACCTGGGTGTCAGGCTCCAGGCCGAGCGCCGTGAGCGCCGCGCGGGCGGCCACTTCTTTGAGGCCGCCCGCCCCGCCGACACCGATGGTCTTGCCAATCAGATCGGACGGCTGTTGGATGTCGGCGCTGACGGCCAGCCCGAACATGAATGTGTCGTACTGCCCCATCACGATCGCCAGTTCCTCGCCGGCCGCCACGGCGTCAGCCATCGCCGCGCCCGACATTTGGCACATCTGCACGTCGTTGGACAGCAGCGCCGCCACGCTGTTGGCTCCGCCCGGGATCGACACGAGCTCTGGATCTAGCCCGTATTTTTGGAACAGGCCATTCTCAAACGCGTACCAAAAGGTGAGCTGCGCGCTGGAGTTAGAGGTGGTGCACAGCTTGATCGCTTGCAGCGGCGCGGTGCTGGGCGTGGCGGCGGGGGCGCACGCGCCGAGCGCCAGACACAACGCCAGCGAGAGCAGCAGGGCAGGGGAGCGAGGACGCATGGGTTTCTCTTTCTCGGCAGTTAAGGGGCGTCGGGCCGCCAGGTTTCAAAGTGCGCTTCCAGCCGTTCGAGCGCTTTCGAGAGCAGCAGCCCCAGGCCGGCTAATAGGGCCACGCCGACGAAGACCTTATCGGTTTGAAAGCTGGTGCTGGCCGCGTTGATGACGTAGCCGACGCCGGCGCGCGAGGAAATGAGCTCGGCGATGATGACGCCTACCAGCGCGTGCCCAATCGCCAGCCGCAGCCCGGCCACGATCCACGGCACGGAGGCGGGCAGCGCGACGGTGGTGAAGACCTGCCAGTCGCGCGCGCCAAAGATGCGGGCGGCCTGCACGAGCGGCGTTGGCAGGTAGCGCACGCTGGCGCGCGTGTTGATGAGGATGGGGATGAACGCGCCGATGAAGACCACGGTGACCTTGGAGGCCAGCCCGATGCCGAGCCAAATGATGAGCAGCGGGGCCAGGGCCACGCGGGGGGTGCTGTTGAGCAACTGCACAAACGGGTCGAAGATGGCGTTGAGCCGGCGCGACCAGCCGATGAGATAGCCCAGCGGCACGCCCAGCGCGGCGGCCAGGCCGAAGCCCAGGCCAAACTCGACGGCGCTGACGCCGATGTCGGCGGCGAAGTTGTGCTGAAAGAGCCAAACGGCCGCGCCCACCACGCGCGACGGCGAGCTGCTGAAGAGCGGCTTGACCAGCCCCAGCGCCGGCAGCAGCTCCCAGGTGATGAGAAAGACGGCCAGCGCGGCCAGCGACAGCCAGGCGTCGCGGTTGGCGCGCAGCCGCTTCACTTGACAACCTCCGGCTGGATGGCATCCCAAATGGTGTCTTCGAGCGCCTGGTAGTCGGGCTGGTGGCGCATGGCGCGGTCGCGCGGGCGCGGCAGGTTCACCGGCAGGCGGTGGGTGATGCGCCCCGGCCGGGCCGAGAACACCAGGATGACGTCGGCCAGCAGGATGGCCTCGCCGATGTGGTGGGTAACGAACAGCACCGTGTTGCGGGTTTGCAGCCAGATGCGCTGCAACTCGAGCTGCATGAGCTCGCGCAGTTGGGCGTCGAGGGCCGAGAGCGGCTCGTCGAACAGCAGTACCTGCGGCTCGACGGCCAGGGCGCGGGCCACGCTGACGCGCTGCTGCATGCCGCCGGAAAGCTCATGCGGGTAGCTCTCCTCGAAGCCCTGCAAGCCCACCAGGCTGATGAACTCGCGGGCGCGCTGGTTGGCCTGGCGGCGGTCGTGGCCTTGCAGCTCAAGCCCGTACATGACGTTGCGCAGGACGGTGCGCCAGGGCAGCAGGGCGGGCGATTGGAAGACCATGGCGCGATCAGGACCCGGCCCGCGCACGGGGCGGCCGTCAGTGAGGATGCGCCCGCCCATGCTCGGCAGCAGCCCGGCAGTGGCGTTGAGGATGGAGGTCTTGCCGCAGCCGCTCGGCCCAACCAGCGCGACAAATTGGCCGCTTTCGGCGACAAAGCTCACGTCGTCCACCGCCACAAGTTGGCGACGGGTACGCTGCATCTCATATTCGATGTGGAGCCCCTGGATTTCTAAGCGCGACACGCAATCGCCTGCTGGTTCGGGTAGTTGGCTGAAACTGGGACTGAAAGTATAGCCGAACTTCGCGGGCGGGCAACAGAGGGGCCTTCGCCGGGAGCATTTCAGTTAGGGGGCCAAGTTGGAAAAAGACTGGGTCGCCGGCACCGTCGAGACTGGTTCTCACCGCAATGGGTGGCTGTGAGACTGCGTATCTGACCGAAGTAAATTTTTACCAGGGGAGGGTGGGCTTGCCCACCCTCCCCTGGTAAAAATTTCTGGCTGGCCCAAAGCGGCAGCGGCCCTCAAGGGCGTGTAAACCCGCTGGCGGCAGGGAACCGCGGGCCTGTAAGTCAATCACCCGGCGGCGAGTCGGCTGGCGAGCGCGCGGATTAGCCCGACCCAACGCCTTGCGCAGGCGTCGACGGTCCTGAGGTTTTTGCTCCCTATCTGAAATACACCCGCCTTCGCCGATGCTGTGCAAAATGCCTCTTGTGCCGCCGCCGAACGGGTGTATAGTCTCGCCTGAGCTTCGCAACGGGCGCGGCTTGACC
>JBBRZY010000416.1:0-4993 GCA_038252885.1 Anaerolineales bacterium
GGGTGCCCATGTGACTAATATGCGTTGCAATCGTCGTCATGCGCGCCATCAATACCATCGAGAACGTCATCTTCGTCATGCGCGCCATCAATACCATCGAGAACGTCATCTTCGTCATCCGCGCCACTGATACCGTCGAGAACGTCATCGTCGTCATCTGCGCCACGAATACCATCGAGAACGTCATCGTCGTCATCTGCGCCACTGATACCTTCGAGAACGTCATCTTCGTCATCCGCGCCACTGATACCTTCGAGAACGTCATTGCTGTCATTGCTGTCATCGCCGTCATCGGGCTTGGGGTGTTTTGTTATGTTCGGTTCGGAAGGTGCGGCGCGGGGTGCGCGGCGCAGGAGGCGCTTACGGAGAGTGTAAGAGGAAAATGTTCTACTTGGAACACGCAACTTGGTTAGAGTTTCGGGCAGATGCTTAGCTGCCCGGCGGGCCTGATTGGCACGCGCCTATGCTTCCCCTTTTTCTTTTTCTCCTTCTTTTTTCTCTGCCTTTAATCCCATGGCCGCCAGCATCTCAGCGTCGGTGGAGAACTTGAACTCTTCGAGCCCCTGCTGCGTGGCCTGGGCCTGCTCGGCGGCCGACAGGCGGTGCAGGTCGGCTTTGGTGACAAAGGGCTTGGGCAGCGCGGCCAGGCGGGGAGCCAGGGCGGCGAGAGTGTTCGGGTCCGGCGGCGGCAGCGTGCGCAGGTAGTGCAGCACCGCCAGCGCGCCGTTGGTGCCGTCTTTGCGGGCCGCGCCCACCAACCCGGTGCTGGCCTCGCGCGACCAGCCGGCCACGAACACATCGTCGAGCGCGTGGCCGGCGTTGGCGTCGTAGACTTCGTAGCACAGCCCGTTGATCGGGTAGCGCGGCGCAGGGTGTTTGACGAAGGCGTTGGATTTGACCGGCAGGCCGAAGTGCTCGTCCACCCGGTCGCCGATGGCAAAGACGACTGTGTCGGCCGGGATGGTGCGAAAGACGCCGGTTCCGCGCGCCTTGGTGCCTTCGCCGGCGGCCACCAGGGTGGTGTCTTCCACCTCCAGCCCGGTCACGCGGCCCTCCGCGCCAACAATACGGTGGGGCGAGGCCAGAAAGTCGAGCCGGAAGCGCGCGGCCGACACCGGGGCCAGCGCCCCCGGCAGCGCCGCCAGGATGTAGGCGCGGGCGCGGGCCACGTCTTGCCCGATAGATTCCATGATCGGACGGGCGCGCTCCAACTCTTCGTCGAGGTTGGCGACATCGAGGTTGGCGGCCACGTATTCCATCTCTGGTTTGTCGAACTTCACTTCGGCCGGGCCGCGCCGCGCGACGGCCACCACGTCGTCCACGCGCACATCGCGGATGAGCCAGTGAGCGATGTCGAGCATGACGTTGCCGACACCCACAATCGCCACGCGCCGGCCGATGGCAAAGTCTTGCTCGCTGTAGGGCGGCAGGCGGTTGTAGTGGTAGACCAGGTCTTTGGCGTGGTAGACGCCGCGCAGGTCTTCGCCGGGCAGACCGAGCCACTTGGTGCCCTGCGCGCCGACGGTGACCAGGATGGCCTGAAAGCCGAGGGCGCGCAGATCGGCCAGGGTCAGGTCGGCGTTCTCGCCCACGCTCAGGTGGCCGTAATAGTCGATCTGCGGCAGGCCCAGCAGTTGGCGGAACTGCTTGCGCAGCCCTTCTTTCATCTTGTGCTTGTCGGGGTAGATGCCGTACTCGGCCAGGCCGCCGGGCTTGATGTCGCGGTTGAAGAGGACGACGTGGGCGCCTTCAGACGCGAGTTGGCGGGCGGCGAACAGCCCGGCCGGGCCGGCGCCGACAACGGCCACCAAGAATTGACTGCCAAGATCGTTGGTCAAGCGCTGCCTCCGGCGATCAGGGGTTGGAACTGCGCTCATTATAGCTTGCCCAGTCAGAGAGGGATGGTGGGCCAATTGCTAAAACTATTGGCCACGAATTACACGAATGGGGTGAGGTGAGAGCGAGTTGGATGTAGAAGTCAGACCGACAACAAAAACGCACCACTGAAACTCAGTGGTGCGCTTTTAGGCGTTACAGGCGGGTGGCCTAGGGCTTGAGGCCTTCGGGCACGCCGTTGGGGAACTCGGCGGCGATGGCTTCTTCGATGTGGGCGATGCGATTATCGGGATTGGGGTGCGTGCTGAAGAACTCCGGCTGCTGGTTCGGGCCGCTGGCGGCGGCCAGAATTTCCATCACGCCAATCATGGCGCGCGGGTCGTAGCCGGACTCGGACATCCAGCGCACGCCCAGCCGGTCGGCCTCCAACTCGTCGTCGCGGCCGAACTTGAGATTGACCAGTTGGCCGATCAGCATGACCACCTGAGCAGTGTGCTGCGTGTTGGGGTCGTTCGGGTCGTAAGTCGCCAGCACGGCCGCGCCGGTCAGGCCTTCGGTCAGGTGCTGCTGGGCGATCTGCTCGGCCGAGTGGCGCGCCACCACGTGGGTGATTTCGTGCGCCAGCACGGCCGCCAACTGGCCCTCGGTGTCGAGCCGCTCGTACAGCGCCTCGGTGATGAACACCGGCCCGCCCGGCAGCGCGAAGGCGTTGATGGTCTGCGAGTCGTCGAGCAGCGTGAAGCTGTAGTCGTAGGGCGACTCGGCCGCGCCCTATTGGGCGACGACCTCGGCGCCCACCTGCGCCACCTGGGCCTGGCCGGGGCGGTCGTCACTTTCACCGCCAAACTGGGCCTCCATTTCGGGCGCGGCTTGCAGCCCGAGCGCCACTTCCTGTTCGACGGTGATGTCGATGTGCTGCGTCTCGCCCGTGACCGGGTTGAGCACCTGCGCGCCAAAGTAGCTGACCAGGGCGACCACGGCCAGGATCGCGCCGATGATCAGTCGCCCCGGCAGCGATGAGCGGCCGCCAGTGGCCGAACGGCGTGAGTACATAAGCACCTCCTCAAAGGGTTCTACTGCTACCAGCCCCCCACCCTAAGAGAGATAGCACAACGCGGCCCGGATCGCCACTGGAGGGGGTTACAGATAAAGGTATACACCGGCTATATTTTGACAGCGAGGGCCGGTAGGAAAGGGGGACTCAGGGGACTTGAAGGGACTCGGGGGACTCAGAGCCGGTAAAGATCAAGCGGACACACGATTGACTTGCTGCCAGCAGCTACCAGTCAGCGCTACGACCGACAATATCCGTTACACGCGCAGCGGGTACAACATCCCTTGCCACTAGCGGCGGGCGTAGAGGAAGATGCCGGCGACGGTGACGGCGAAGCCGAGGGCGATGCCGGCCGATTGCAGCAGCCCCAGCAGCGGGCGCTCGGCCCCAAAGTGGCTGCCGATGCCGAGCACGTCGGCAAAGCCGGTGGCGTAGGCCACCACCTGGCCGGTGGCCATCAGCCGCAGGCCCACGTCTTCGCGCAGGCGGCGGGGCATGGCGCGGTGGCGGGTGGCATAGGCATAGATGTAGGCCCCAGCCGTCATGACCGTGGTGCCGAAGAGGAAGATGCCAATTTGCAGCAGGCCGATGCCGGGGGTGAGGCTCAGGCGGATGAGGTCGGGGAAGATGCCGATGACGAACAGCATGAAGCCGAACACCACCGTGGCCACGCCGAAGCGCGCCAGGCGGCTGGTGCTCAGGGTGGGCGTGGGCCGAGCGGGCAGCGTGGGAGCCGCCGAAGCGGGCGACGCGGGTTGGCCGGTTGGCGCTTCGGGAGCGCCGGGGGCGGTCACGCCGGCAGTCCCCGCCGCAGCACGCTGATCCAGTTTTGGCCCAGGATGGCGGCCACATCAACGGCGCTGTAGCCGCGCGCGCGCAGCAGCGGATCGAGCTTCTGCAAATCGGCGACGGTATCAATCTCGGCCGGCACGCGCTCCACGCCGAAGCCGCCGTCGAAGTCGGAGCCAATGCCCACATGGGCCGCGCTGCCAGTGAGTTGGCAAATGTAGTCAATCATGCCGACTACCTCGGCCAGCGTCACGGCGTCTTTGCCGTGGGCGGCCACGTAGTCTGAGCGCAAGAAGCGGTTGTAGGGCACGATGCCGATCACCCCGCCGGCCTCGGCCAGCCGTGTGATCATCTCGTCGGTCAACATGCGCTCGGGGCGCGAGAAGTCTTTGAGCAGCGCGCGCGGGTTGGCGTGCGAGGCGATCACCACGCCCGGGTAGCGGTCGAGCGCCTCCAGGCAGCTCTCGTCGGAGGCGTGCGAGACATCCAAGATCAGCCCCAGCCCGGCCATGATCTCGAGCAGGCGGCGGCCCTCGGTCGTCAGCGGGCCCGGTTCGCCCGTGCCGCCGGCGTAGCGCGTGCCGGCCCAGCTCAGGCCAATGATGCGGATGCCGCGCGCAAACCAGGCCTCGACCTCTTCCGGCTCGCGGATCGGGTCGGCCCCTTCCATCAGCGGCACCAGCCCGATGCGGCGGCCAGCCTTGTTCGGGCCGGTCCAGGTGGCGAGCACCTTCTCTAGCACCGGCCGGTTCTCCACCAGCACAAACTCGGCGTGCTCGTCGGCCAGCCGGTGATAGTAGTCGAGTTGGCGCATCCCCAGGTCGTGCGCTTCCTGCGGCGTGTTGTACGACTGCCCGTCCCACAGCGCCGACTTCAGGCGCGCCGGGCTGACGAACAGCGTGGCAAAGATCAGCGCCACCTGCCCCTGCAAGTACTCGGGCAGGCCCAGCAGCGTGTTGCCGTTTTGGGCCGGACCCTGGCCGCCCACTTCGGCGGCGCGCGTGTCGGCCACGCTGCGGGTGACATCACGCCCAAAGGTCAGCGCATTCCAGGCCAGGTCTTCATGGGCATCAACGATTATCGCCATAGCAGTCTCTCAATCGGGCAGCGGGGGCAGCGGCACAAACGGCGCCAGGCGGCGGCCGGCCGCGTCGAGCGCGGGCCGCAGCCAAACGTCCTCAAATTGTTGGGCACGGGCTGTAAACACCTCGCGCGCTACGCCAACGGTCCACGGCAGCATCTCTTGCAAGAAGCGCCACAGCAGGGCATGGTCCCATAGGGCCGACCACTCGTCGTCGGACCAGCGCCGGCCCA
>JBBRZY010000417.1:0-4988 GCA_038252885.1 Anaerolineales bacterium
ACAACCTCCCCTTGCGGTGAGAACCTATCTCGACGTTGCCGCCACCGAGCCTTTTACAAAATTGGCTCCCAGACTGAAATGCTCCCTTCTTTGCTAACGCTTAAGCCAAGGCGGCCAACGCCCAGTGCGCACGCTCAAAGTACAGCGCGCTATTCTCCAGCGTGCTCACCTCTTGCTCCGGCCCGTGTCCCACCAGCCGCCGGCTGGGCTGCGCCAACAGCACGTGCCGCCCAAACAGCAGCCGCACCGTCCACCACGCCAGCCGCAGCGCATAAAACACCTGCACCCGTTCGCGCATATCTGCGATCTCGCTCAGTCGGGCATAGCTGTCGGCCACCCCGGCCCAGCGCGCCTCGCCCGCGCCCGCCGCCACTGGGTGACTCATCAGCTTGGCGATCTCGTGGGCCGGGTCCGTCACGCCGCTGTATTCCCAATCCACCAGCACCACGCCCGTTGCTGTAACAATCGCATTGCGGATATTGGGATCGCCGTGGCCCCAACACCAAACCGGCGGCTGGTCGGGGAGCGTCACGCCCTCCACCGCCGTCAGCAATCCGGCCAACTCAGCCGAGTGCGCTTCCGGGGGCAACTGCGTCGCCAAATGGTGGCAGGCCGCCCGCAGTTCATCGCCCGTGGAGGGGCTCAGCCGTGGCCCGCTGCCGGCGTCCCAGCGCGCGCCATCCGACCGCTGGACAGCGTGCACCCGCGCATACGCTTGAATGATTTTCAGCCAGGTAGCGTCGTCCGGCGGCGGAGTCCACAATGGCGTGCCGCTTGCCCAGGCCTGCACCACCACGCCTTGCGCATAGGTGTCTGGATCGAGGTAAATGGGGTCCGGAGCGCTCCCCGGCGCCGCCTGCGCCATCAAGCTCAAAGCATCAAACTCGCGCCGCGCCCGGTCACGCTCATCGCGGATGGTGAGTTTCACCACCCAATCGTCCGTCCCCCTCGTCACGCGCCACAAGCGGTTGTTGCCGCTGCGCATCGCCCGCACCTGCCACCCCTGCCAGGTGTGTTCCGCGCTCTCCGCCGGCAAGTGCACCACATAGTCCACCAGCGCGCGAATAATCTCTGGTTCGGTATTTACGGGCCACCCTTATTGAAGCAAGCCAACCATCATAACCGTTGCGGTTGTCTTACCTTTTTCTCTTTCTCTTTCTTTCCTTCTCTGCTCTCACCCGCCCGTCAGCCACTCCAAAATCTGCGCCCGCACCACCGGCGTCCGAAAGTAATTGCTGTGATGCACCCGCGCCTCGCCGCTGAAGATCTTGTGGTGCGCTTCGTCCAGCGGGAAGCCCGCCGTCTGCTCACCCGCCGCATACCCGCCCAGCGTCGGCACCACCACATCGTTCGCGCCGCCGAAGATGCTGTCGATAAACTTGTCGCCCACTCGCTTGCCCAGCCGCGCGGCCCAGCCCTCCGCCGCCGGCGTGAAGTCGGCCGAGATCGCGTAGTAGTCGGTCGCGGCCTCGGCCGCCTGGTTCAGCCCGGTCAGGTAGGCGTTGGCCGGCGGCAGGCAGTTCAGCCCGGGCAGCTCCGACAGCGCGATAAAGGCCGTCAGCTTCACCAGCGCTAACACGCCTTCCAGAATGTAGGTGTAGACGTTGTCCGGCAGGTCGGTCAGCAAATTCGTGTAGCGATCGAGCAGGTCCATCCCATTGGTGGGGTCGGTCAGGATCGTGCCCTGGTTGGGCGAGGCCACCAGCAGCGCCTTGCGCACCTGCACCGCCCGCCCCTGCGCCTTAAGCTCCGCCAGGCGCTTGACCAACTCACGCCCCACCAGCCCGCCCCGGCTGTGCGTCATCACATCCAGGTCCAAGGGCAGGTCGGCCGGCAGTTGGTCGAGGAAGAACTGAATGTTGTCCTGCGGCGAGTGATGTAGGCTGGGGTGATTGAAGGCGAACACCCCGGCCGGGTAGCGCTCGCTCAGCGTTTGCAGCGCCGCGCGCTCCAGCGCCGCGAACGACGCCTGCGCCGAGCTAAACGTGCCGTGCAGCAGCAGCAGCGCCCGCCCCGCCCCCAACTCGGGCCAGCCCGCCTCCACCGCCCGCGCCACCGGCTCGCTGTAGGCGTCGGCCGTCACCCGGTGCAGGCCGTAGGGCCGCCGATCCTTCTCCCACAGCCGCGCCGCCTCGCGCACCGCCGGCCCCAGTAGCGGCGCGCCGGCCCAGGCCACCAGCCGCACCAGCCGTCGCCCCAGCTTCGTCCCCGCCCCGCGCGTCCCGTCCCCTGCGCTGGCCGCGTCTGCCGTTGGCGTCGGCGCGCTGGCCCGCGGCAAGTTGAACCGCACCGGCGCGCCCGCCGCCAGCGTCGCCTCCGGCGGATTTTCCGGCAGCACCCAGCGGCTCACATCGGCCTCGTCGGTGTACAGCACCGCGTAAGCCGCGCCGCGCTGCAAGTGCGGCACCGCCAGCTCCATCGCCGGCTCGCCCTCGCGCGTCACCGCCGTCAGCCCATCGGCCCGCGTGCCGTCTGTCTTCACCGCCGGCGTCTCGCTCTCCACCGCCAGCTCGAACACCGCGCCCGGCGTCATCCCGGCCTGGCGGATGGCCGCCTGCAAGGCCGGCTCCTTCAAGCCGCCATCGCCGCGTGTGGCATTCTGCGCCGCCGACATCGCCCGCACCTCGCCCACCAGCCCCGGCGCGCGCAGCGTGTAGCCCTCCGTACCGATCTGAATCGCACTCGCCGTGCCGGTCAGTCGCGGCATCGCTGCCTCCTAGCGCCTCGGGCGCACTCGCGCGTCCTTACGGTTCCGTCGAAGCCGGCGGCCCGCTCACCACCGCTGTCCGATGGTCCAGCTTTAGCAGCGGGTGGCCGTAGTAAATGTAGGCCATCGGCGTGGTCGTGTCATTGGGGTCGTACCGTTGCCGCTCGGCCAGCAGCACCTCGCCCAGCGGCTGACCCTGCGCCAGCGCCGCCGCGTAAAATCGCTCAGCGAAGCCCAGCGCCGCCTGGTCGTCCACGTTCCACAACGGGGCCACGAACCCCTGCACCCCGCCCCGAATCAGGTCGCCCGGAAAGCCGGCCGCCTGCCCCAAACTGCCGCCGCCCGTGCCCACCTGGCAGGCGTTCAGAAACACAAACGCAAAGTTGGGCGTCTCACCGCACCGGTAGCGTCCGGCCAGGGCGCTGGGCGTCAGTTGATTATTATCTGCCAGCAGCAGCCCCTGGTCATTGGCCTGCGGCTCGCTCTTGCCATGCACCGCAAAGTGAATCAGGTGGCCCGGCCGGCGCGGCTCGGTCACCAGCGGGGCCAGTTCGACCAGGGTCGCGCCCAGCACCCGCGCCTGGTAAGTGGTCGCCAGCAGTTGCTGCTCATCCAGCGCGAACGCCAGCTCCGGCAGGTTGGTGCCCAGCCCAAACCCGGCCGCCACCGCCGTCAGGTGGTCAATCATCAGCGTCCACGGCGGCGGCGACTGCACCTTCTCGTGCCGCAGCCAGCGCCCCATCACCGTCTGCGCGCCCAGGTAGGGCGGCCGGGTCGCGTCCAGCGGCGGGTCGATCAGCGCCAGCTCCCACGGCACAAACGTTTCGTCCGTCAGCAGCAGCAGCGTCGGTGCGCGCCCAATTTCGGCAAACACCTGCCGCAGCGCGTCGAAGAACTCGGCCGGCATGATGTCGGCGATGTCTTGCGCTTTGTTTTCCAAAATCTGCGCCGCGAACGGCCCGCGATACTGCTGCGTGCGCAACTCGGTGATGATCTGCGCCGCGAACTCACGAGCGTCGCTCAGTTGCGTGGTCAGCGGGCCGATGTTCAGCGGCGGGTGCGGGGCCAGCAGCGTCCACTGCAAAGTCCCCGGCTGCGCCTTCGCGCGTGTGATGGTCAGCACAATGTCGGTCTGCGCTTCGGCCGCCGGCAGGCTCATGCGGCACGGGTCGCTGACCACCGGCGGCGGCGGCGCGGCGGCCGGGTCGGCGCTGACCCACACGCGCCGCGTGGCCGTGCCTGCCACCTGCCACTGGTACACAAACTCCGCCGTCAGGCTGATCTCGGTCATGCCTGGCAGCGCGCGGCACTCGAACGTCACGCTCGCGCCCAGCCGCAGCGGCAGTTCGCGCTGGGCTTTGCCGTCCACCAATTCCGCGCCGTCGGTCAGCAGCGTCACCGTAAAGCTGTCGTCCGGCGTCGCCGGCGTCACGCGGATCGCACTGACATTCGTCAAAGCCCGGTCACGCTCGGCCCGCAGCCCCACGGTCACGGTGAACGTCGCCCCCGGCAGCACGCGCTCGGGCGCCTCCAGCCCCGGCTGGGCCTCGAACGGCGCGGCGGGCGGTGCCTGCTCCAGCGGGCCTGGGTCGCCGGGCGACGAACTGTCCAGGCCGGGGTCGCCCATCATGATGTCGCCCCCAATCGTCACCGCATCGCCCATCACGACGTCGCCGCCAATCGTCACCGCGTCGCCCATCAAATCCGGCGCGGCCGTCGCGCCGCTGAGCGTCGCCCCCACAAAGATCAGCCCAATCGGCCGGCCGCCCTCAGTCACCACCACCATCTGGCTGGGGCTGCGCCGCGCCACGGCCAGAGCCGCGCCCGTGCCCAGCGCCGTGCGTTCGCGCACCGGCACGATCAGCAGCGCGCACTCGCCCATCGTCTTGCCGGGCGCGTCCGCCGCCTCCTGTGCCATCAAATCGCGCACGCCGATGGCGCGATACTGGCCGTCGCCCCACGCCACAATTACGTGCCAACCCGGCCGGCTGCCCACCCGTTGCAGCACCGCCCGCACCGGCTCGGCCCGCTCGGCCCCGATCCACTTGTTCTGTTCTTCCGCTAACAGTGCGCGATCGATTTCAGCCATGCGCCTAGTATATGAGGATTTGTCCACCGCCACGAATGCCGCTGGGGCGCTGGGAGGTCTGAGCGCGCGCGCCGCCGCTAGCCGTGCTCGTACAGGTAAAAGACGTAATCCTGCGCGGTGGTCTTGACGCCCAAATCGTGCAGCAGCCGCAGCAGTTGAGCGCGATGATCGGTGCCGTGATTGGCCACATGC
>JBBRZY010000418.1:0-4977 GCA_038252885.1 Anaerolineales bacterium
AACTCGTCCCACACTGCGCCCGCCGGCAGGCTCTTGATCGCCTCCAGCAGCGCCAGGCGGCCGGTGTAGTCGGCGGCCTGCTCCAGCCGGCACAACTCCTCGCGCGGCTCCAGCATCGCCAGCAGCAGCGCCCGCAGCGTGCTGCGCGACCCGATCACCCAGGCCGCCACGCGGTTGATGCTGGCGTCGAAGTAGTCTAGCCCGATGTGCGTGCGGCCCAGAAAGTCGCCGCGCACCAGCTCCTGCGTGATCGCCAGCAGGTCGTCGGTCTGCGTCACCACGTGGTCGCTGTCCCAGCGCACGCCCCGGCTCACGTGCAGCAGAATCTCCGGCAGGAAGTTGAGCACCGCCGAGATTTTGTCGGCGATTGTCTCGGTCGGGTGGAAGTGTCCGGCGTCCAGGCACAGCAGCACCTGCCGGCTGACGGCGTAGCCCAGGTAAAACTCGCTCGACCCGGTCACGTAGCTCTCCGACCCCAGCCCGAACAGCTTGGGCTCCACCGCGTCGCGGTTGAAGGCCGGGTCGATCTTCTCGGCCAGCACCGCGTCCAACGACTCGATCAGCCGCGCGCGCGGGGCCTGCCGGTCGACCGGCGTGTCCTTGTAGCCGTCCGGGATCCAAATGTTGGTGATGGCCGGCGTGCCCAGCGCCCGCCCGAAGTGCGCGCCGATCTGCCGGCTGGCGATGCAGTGCTCGATCCAAAACTGGCGGATGCCGGCGTCGGCGCTGGCCAGCGTGAAGCCGCTGGCCGCCAGCGGGTGCGAAAACAGGGTCGGGTTGAAGTCTAGCCCGTGGTCGTTGGCGCGCGCCCAATCCAGCCAGCCGGCGAAGTGCTCGGGCCGCAGCGCGTTGCGCGCCACCGCCGGCCCGCCGCTCTCGGCGTACATGGCGTGCAGGCTCAGCCGGTGCCGCCCTGGGATCAGCCGGAAGGCCAGGTCCAGATCGGCCCGCAGCTCGTCACCCGTGCGCGCTCGGCCGGGGTAGTTGCCGGTGGCCGCAATGCCGCCGCTCAGGGCCTCGCCGGTGTTCTCCAGCCCCAGCACGTCGTCACCCTGCCAGCATTGCAGGCTCAGGGGCACGCCGGCCAGCGCCGTCAGCGCCGCCTCGCTGTCCACGCCCAGCGCGGCATAGTGCTCGCGGGCCAGCGCATAGGCGTCTTGCAGATTGCGTTCAGAAGGGTAGTGGCTCACGGCAAATCCTCCGCTCGTGGGTTAGCGTTCGGGGGCGGGGCGGGGTCAGGCGCTCGCCGTCGGCGCCCCATCCCCGTCAGTCATAGCTAGTGTTCTTGAACTCTTCGCGCTCAGCGCGGATGAAAAACAGGTCGAACTGCCAGAAAGCGTGGTCGCGCGTCCGGAACAGCGGGTCGCAAAAGTCGATCGTCTCGAAGCCCCACGTGCTCAGCAGTTGGCACAACTCGTAGTATTTCAAGGTGCCCGGCCGCAGTTGGAAATTGTAAGCCTCGATGATCAGCAAGTTGGCGTGCTGGAGGGTCTGCCGCGCGCCCTCCAAAATCGGCACTTCAAACCCATGCGTATCCAATTTGATGAGGAACGGTGGCTGCAAGCCCCGCTCGGCCACCTGCGCGTCAATGGTCGTTACCGGCACCGTGATGCTCGGCCCGGCCAACGGCTCATGCGATGCCAGCCCGCTTAACGGGTCGCTGTTGTCGAAATAGATCTCGCCCACGGTGTCGCCGGCCGCCGCCAACACCACCGCGACCCCCGCGAACTCCTGCTTGAACCGCTGCAGGTCGGCTTCATGCACCGGGTTGGCTTCGATCCGCAGCCAGGCCGCGCCGGGGAAAAACGGACGCACCGCCCGGGTCCATTGCCCGTTCGAGGCCCCCACGTCGATCACCGTCTTCACCTCCAGCCCGCGGCCGGTCACGCGCGTCAAGGCCGCCTCCAACGTTGTATCCTGGGCCAATTGCCCCCGGCGCGCAAAGCGGTAGCCGGTGGGCTTCAGCAGACGATTGATGACTCGGCCAATGGTTTGTCGCATAGTGTCTGAAGTTGCGGCAGTCGTGGGTCAACGCCCCACGGCTGGCCGCGCCGGCCGTCTCGGTGGCGATGTTGGTTTAGCGAGGTGATCTTAGCATACTTGCGGGGAGCGGATTAAGCGCGGGTTGGAGGCAGCCATCGCCCGTATACTTATCGCCACATCCTGACGAGCCTGACCAAGGGGTAGGCGCTGGAAGCCAAACAGAAGGGGTAACTGCCGCTCAGCACGCGCACTTCGGCACCGGTCTCATGCTCTACACCGGCTTGATACTGTTCTATGCGCTGTATGCTTTGGCCAAGATCGCCCCGCTGGCTGATTGGCCCAATGCTGGCTTGACCCTGGGCTAGCGTCCGCTACAGCCTCCCCGACACCGCCTTCGCCAGCGCCAGCAGCGCCGCCCGCAACTCGTCCGTCGGCGTCACCTTCCCGCCGACCGCCAGCGCGTACACGTGCGCCCCGGTCGCAATGTCAAAGCCGGCCGCATTCTCAGACACAGTCCAAAAGACTCGTTCGCCCACGCCGGCCTGCTCGGCGTCAATGTCTTCCTCGACCGTCGCCTCGTCTTCGTTGGCCGCCAACTGCGCCTCGAGCTGCGAAACGGACGCCCCCTGTGAGCCGGTGTCCGCCACCGACAGTATTAGCGCGATGTTGGGGTTGGCGCTGTGCCAAGTGCAGAAGTGAATCGGATAGCCGCCTACGTCTTCCGTATCCGTGCCGCTCTGCGCCCGCGTGATCGGCGCCCCCAGGATGTCGCCCGCCTCGCTGTCAGTGATCAGGTCGCACGCATCCAGCGCCGGCGGCGTGCCGGCCGTGCCCACCGCCGTCGCCTCCGAGTTAGTGTCGTCCGGAATGAAGATCTCAGTCGCCGTCGCTGTGGCCGTGGCGGGCTGCACCGCCGCCTGTGTGCGCGTGGCCGTCGCCGTCACTGCGCTAAGAATCACCACCGGCGTCCGTGTCGGCGTCGGGCTGCAAGCCGCCGCCAGCAGCGCCAAACCCAGCACCGCGCTCACCACCGCCGACCGCCTTTGAGTGTTTGACATGTGCTTATCCTGCCCGCTCGCCGTTACCTTTCCGGCCTGTTTCAGCGCAGGGTGGGCCGGCCCGCCCGAATACTGCCGATCATCTTCCGAATCCTCGCCGCTGTGAATAGCGCCGTAGGACTACAGTCCTAGCCCGTGCCCCCCACGCGTCTGGTCGGATAGAGACTACTACGTCCCCTCCCCTCAGCCAGTTGTGCCCACCACCCCTGGCCGTACCCGCCCGTTGGTACTACCCTTTTTCTCTTTCTCTTTCTCTTTCTCTTTCTTTGCCTTTGCTTTTCGCTCCCCCCAGGCCCCGCTACCCGCGTGACTGCGGTCCCCCCGGCAGCCACAGACTCACATGGCTCGGCTGCACCGTCGCCGCTGCCACCTCCACCAACTGCGCCGTCACCTGCTCCAGCGCCACCTCGTCGCGCAGCGTGCTCCCAAACGCCGCAATAATGCGCGCCGCGTCGTACTTGCGCCGGTAGAAGCGCCGGTCAATAAAAGCCTGCACCCGCCGCCGCAAGGGCACAAACAGCGCCGCGATCACCAGCGTCGAGAGCACGCTCACAATTGGGTTCTCGCTCTGCCCGGTCAGCGGCCGCACCACGCCCTCCAGCACCACCACCAGCCCAAAATACGCCAGCGCCAGCAGCCCGGTCAGCACCGCATACACCAGCGTGCGCCGCAGGATGACTTCGATGTCGAACAGCCGGTAGCGCAGAATCGCAATCGCCAGGCAGACCGTGAAGGCCGGAAAGGCCAGGTTGAAGGAGCCTAACCGCTCGAGCGCCACCCACGGGGCCAGCGTAGTGTCCGACACGCCGCCCAGGCTCAGGAACACCACAATGAAGGTCGGCGCGGCGCACACCACCACCGCCAGCAGTCCGCCCAGGCCCCACAAGAACTGCGCCCGGCTCACCGCGTCGCGCTGGGTGAAGAGCGAGTGGACCAGGCTGGCCAGTGTCAGCACGATGAACACCCCGGTTAGCCCGAACCCCACCTCTGGCTGGAAGCCCACCGCCAGCGTGATTAGCCAGAAGATCGTAAATGGCACCACCCCCAGCCACGGGAACCGCACCAACAACCGCTTCGGCTTCGGAAACGTCAGCGCCAGCAAGAAGACCGCCGGCCCAATCAGGATGCCGAAGATCCAATAGCTGAAAAACGCCGCCAGCACCCAGACGGCGCTCACTTGCGTGGTTGGCCCATCGGGCACCAGGCCGCTCAGGTGGTTGGCGAACAACACTGCCGCCAGCAGCAGCAGCGCCGCCGCCGCCGGCTCGCTCGGCCGCTGCCACAGCACAAACAACCCCAGCAGCAGCAAGAGCAGCGGAATCACCCCGGCCACGGCCGCCAGCGGCGTGCCGTAGTTGTACGCCAGCAGCGCGCCTACACTCCAGTGCTTGAGCGGCACCTCCAAGTCCACCGCCTGGCCCGCGCGCTCCACCCGGTAGACCACCACCTGGCCCGCGCGCCAACCGTCTGACACGTTGGCCCCGCTCAGGCCGGTGTTGAAGCTGACGCCCGCCACGCTCAGCAGGTTGTCGCCCGGCTCGATCGGCGACGCCCCGCCCAGCACGTTGGTGTTAAAGATGATGAGGTTATCGTCGAAGCCGTCGCCCGAGTCATACGTCCAACCCTCGGTCGGCAGCGCGGCGCGGTACGCTCCCTGCGCCGCGCTCAACGCAATCAGCGCCAGCGAAATGAGCAGGACCGCTCGCGCCGCGAGGGTCCAGCGTTGCGTTGCTGCGCCTGTTTGCACCTGCATCCGATCGTCCTCCGCCGCCCCTTAACCCACGCTACCTTCATTAACCCTAGTCTACCCCCGTGTCGCCCGCGTTACGGCCGCCGTTACGGCCGTTTGTGCATTCTCCACTGACCGCCGTTATTCCCTCAACCGGCCGCAAAACTCCTTAGACCCCCTCGTGCATAAACCAACAACCCACTCGCT
>JBBRZY010000419.1:0-4975 GCA_038252885.1 Anaerolineales bacterium
CATCGAGCTCGTCCACAAAGATGATGGCCGGGGCAGCCTTTTTCGCTCTATCGAACAGATCGCGCACCCGACTGGCCCCTACGCCCACGAACATTTCCACAAACTCGGAGGCGCTCAGGCTGAAGAAGGGCACATCGGCCTCGCCGGCCACCGCGCGCGCCATGAGGGTTTTGCCCGTCCCCGGCGGCCCGACGAGCAGGACGCCGCGTGGAATGCGCGCGCCCAGGTTGTGATACTTCATGGGGTGGCGCAAGAAATCCACTACTTCTTTCAAGTCCGACTTGGCCTCATCCGCGCCGGCTACATCCTCGAAAGTAATCTTGGGGCCTTCGGGCGCGTAGCGCCGCGCCTTGGCGCGCCCAAAGCCAAAAATCCCGGCCTGGGTCTTAGCCGCGCCTCGGCCCATCCACAGCACCAGGCCGACCAGCAGTATGACCGGCAGCCCGTAGGTCAGGAGCAGACCCAGCCACGGCGTAGCGGGCGCGGCGGTATCGACCTGCACCCGGTGGGCCTCCAATAGTGGCAGTAGGCCGGCATCGCCGACGGTGGCGGGAAAGAGCGTGCGAAACGCCCTGTAGGTCGTAACCGGCGCAGGCGTCGCCGAAGTCGTCGCTCCAGGCGTCACCGGCGGCCAGGCGGTAGCGTTCTTGAACTGGCCGGTAATCTGATCGCCGGCGATTTCAACTTGGGCCACGTTGTCCGCGCGCACCTGGTCGAGGAAGGCGCTGTAGGGAAGACTGACGTATGACGCACGGGCTGGCCATAGTAGCCACACATTCCAGGCCAGCAGCGCCAGCATGACCAGCCACCACCACCATTTCTGATGCGGCAGCTTGCTTTGGGGAGCCTTTGACGGCGGTGGCGGTTGATTGGCTGGTGGGAATTGCATGCCGTCGCTTTAGACCTTCAGGGCCATGACGCGCCGCTGGCCAGGCTCAGGCCGTGGCAGCAGCGCTTCTGTGATCACCTCACACAAAATCGGGTAACCCGTTCTCGGCACGACCCAATCTCCCGGTTTGAAATGGGTCTTGGGGTGGGAGCCGGTCTCGACTGCCGGGTTAGGTGTTTCATTGGCATCCATTGTGTCTGGCCCTTGCACACCAATCATCCCTGCCGGTCGAAATCAAGCGTACAGCACAAGAACGGCTCCATCTTTAACGGAACGTTAAGCCAACCTAAAGGCCGGTGGCTTTAGGTCAAAGATTCCGGGTGACCGTTGGAAAACGGCCGATATGAAGGTGGTGCAGTGGTGGGCGCTGCGGACGACGCCAGCTTGGGCTAGCGTAGGTTTTGCGCAACCAGGGCGCAAAACGTCGAATCGGATGAAATTTTGCACGTCGGAGCCGGTCGGGAGTAGCCTCGCAGGTGGAGGATGCCCCTGTGAGCAACTTGTCGCCGGCTTGGCCGACTAGCAACACGGAACACGGGATGCTGGTCGCGTTTGGAGAATTTCTGCAGCAGCATGGGTTGTTGGAGCAGTTGCAACAGGTGCCGCTCATCCAAAAGACACGCACGTTTGCGCCGCTGGCTAAGTTGATTGAATTCTTGGCTGGGATCACCCCGCACCTGCGGTGGGGGCAGGTGTGAGCGGCATCGAGCATCTGGTAGACTTGAACGCCGGGCCGCACCCGCTGGTGCGCGATGGGTGCGTGGCGCAGGCCTGGGGACCGGAGCGCTTTGCGCATTACAGCAGCGTGAGCCGAACGCTGGCGCTGGCGGATGACGAGACGCTGGCGGCCGTCGAGGCCGCGATCACCATCTTCAGCCGCCCCTTCATCGAAACGAGCGTGCATGAGTTGTTGCGGTGTGGCCAGCCGCTGGTTTACGACTTCGATCTGACTGGCCAGGCGGTGAGCGCCACCAGCACGACCTATCCTGAGGCCGCCTTTGGCTCGCTGCGCGTGAACGATCAGGTTCGACTGGGCTACCAGTTGGCGCGGGTCTGTCTGTCGCCGTGCACCGGCGAGCGGCTGTGGCTGGCAGGTTTTCATCATCCGGGCGATACGGTCTCGGCCGCCTGCTTGCAAGAATTGCTGCAAGCCGCTGAGGCGCAGACCGGGGTGTGGCCCCGCCGCCGGCCGGAGTTGGTCGCCCAGCGGATCGCTGATCAGCAAGCTGCGATAGACCGCACCCGCCGACTGATGGCTCAGCAACAATCGAAACTCGATCAGTTGAACGAGACGCAAACGGCGCTGATTGGCAAGTGCTACCACGCGGTGCAAGTTCAAAAAGGCCAGATTCCTGCGGGAAAACTGGCCCGGTTGCAGAAACAGGTGGCGGGTTGGCAGAAACGCCAGCCCCGGCTGATCGAGCAGATCGCTCGCGCTCAGCGGGTTTTGGCCGAACATCAGGCGCGCCTGGTCGAACAGGAAAACCAACTGACCGAACTGCGTGCCTGGCAAACCCGGTTTACGGCCGACAATCAGGCCAACCCCGACCCGCCGCCGCACATCGAAGCGCGGATGGATGCCGGCTTCGCTTCGGGCGAGACGCGAAGCGTGACCTGGCTGATCGAGATGGGTTATTGGCCCGACACCAAAGCGCCCAATGGGCGCACCACCACAATCTTGCGGGCGCAGTTGCCTCGCAGCGCGACCTGGCAGGCGGTGGGCGACAATGCCGAAATGGTGTTGACACTTGCCCCACAAGCCGGGCGAGTGCGGGTCGGCAAGCACGGCCTGTCTGGCTGTCCCTATTGCGTGAGCTTGGCGGTGGAGCGCTTCAAGATCGGCAGCAATTTCAAATACGCCACGCTGGTGCGCTACGGGCCGGCGCCTAAATTGGCCACCTGGTTTGCCCACTACAACGCCCGTCAGTCGATTGAAGCCGGCAACAAAGAAATGAAGAGCACCTTCCACGTGCAGCACCTCACACCTGCCCCACCGTCAGGTGCGGGTGAGCAATTCGCCTGCCGGGATCCGCTTGCAAGTCGTCTTTACCGGGCTGGCTGCCAACGTCGTGCGCTGGTGTCGCCCTTGGTTGCAGGCGTGTGCGGCCGAGACCACGCCGGCCGTCAGCCGCATACTCACCAGCACCAAGCATCTGGTCCGCGTCGCTGCTAACTCGGCTGCGCTGGTGCAGCAGACCAGTACCGGCCTCGGCTTGCTGTTCACGCCAGCCAGCGCCTTGCCCGGCGCCCTCTTCAACCTGCGCGCGGTGGACGCCTTTCAACTGCCTTTGGGCTTCCATCGACCGTACAAAATTACATCCGATTCGACGAAAGGCACCCTGGTTGCGCAAAACTTGCGCTAGGGACGAAGCGGAAGCCAGATCGTGAAACGGCTACCTTGGCCAGGATTGTTGTCCAATTCCAACCGGCCGCCGTGGGCGTTCACAAGGTCGCGAGCGATAGTCAAACCCAACCCCATGCCTTCCGGAAAGAGATGACCTGGCCGACCGCGAAAAAAAGGCTCGAAAATGCTCTCCCGCTGCTGGACAGGAATACCGGGGCCTTGATCGCTGACTCGAATCCAGAGCACTTCGGCCGACAAGCCCGCTTCGGCCACGATGGCGCCTCCGCGCGGTGAGAATTTGACGGCATTGCTCACTAGATTCCCTAGCGCTTGCCCCAGCCGGTCAGGGTCTACCGCGACGGTCGGGAGATCCGCGGGGATGCTGGTTTGCCATTGCAGGCCGGCCGCCTGTGCCGACTCGCGCCATACGGATAACCGGGTACTCAGCCACTCGCTCATGGCCACATTCTGCCGGTCCAGCTCAAGGGTGCCCAGCACCTGTTCCCGCAGCCCAGCGAGATCATTCAATAGGTGGCGTAGTCCATCCAGTTGCCCATCCATGCCTGCCAGCAGCTCTTGCCGTAAGGCCGGGTCATTGTCGGCGCCGCCTTGCAGGGCCTCGATGGCGGAATGCAATGCGCCGAGCGGACGGCCTAACTCGTGCACCAAGTTGGCCAACAATTGACCCCGCGCTTCCTCCAGCTGGCGGCGGTGTTGTTCCAAAATGTTGAAGCCGCGCGCCAGGTGCCGAGTCTCTTCGGGACCCACTTCCGGTACCATCTCCGGATTCCGGCCGGCGGCCAGCAGGGTAACCGCTTGACTGACCTGGCTGAGCAGCCGCGCGAGGTTCGCTGACAGCGTCCATCCCAGAAAGCTGCTGAGCAGTGCGCCAGTGATGAGGACGCCCGCGACCAGAAGCAGGAGGTACAACGTCTGTCCATAAACATCGGTATAGCTGTAACTCACGACCACGATACCTGACACACTTTGATCGGGGCCAACCACGGGCACCATGGCCACGGCAACCTCCGAGGTCGCTTGGGCGTTGAAGGTCACATGGGTGCTGGTTTTCCCGGCCAATGCCTCCGTTAGGCCCGGCAAGCTGACAAGCTGACCCAAACCTACGGTGTCGGCTGGATTGGTGGAAGCCAACAGGCGCCCGTCAGAATCGGCCAAGCTCAACTGCGCATCCACTCGCGGGTCCAGGCGAGACACGAAGGCCCGCGCCTGAGTTGGGTCAGACCAGAGGCCGGGCTGCCTCTGGGCCAATTCGACAATAAGTTCCGCGTGCCCGGTCAGCTCGCGCGTGAGGGCTGGCAGCAATAGCTTGGTTTCAAAACCATACATCAGCGCCAGGCCTGTCAACGGGACCACGACGAACAACGGCAGCAAGTGGCTCAGGATCAGGCGACGACGCAGAGTTCGGAACATCATCCCTCCTGAGATTCGAGCTTGTAGCCGACACCGCGGACGGTGATGATCCGCACGGGCTGATGGGGATCCGCTTCGAGCTTTTCGCGCAGCCAGCGAATATGGACGTAGATGACCTGGGGCTCACCGGCAAACTCTGCGCCCCACACGCGAGCCAACAGATCTTCCGTGGACACCGTGTGCCCGGCTTCCAGAGCCAGGACGTGCAGCAGCCCAAATTCACGCGGCGGCAAGTAGATCGGCTGACCGCCTAGGTGGACCGTATGCGCTAGCGTATCAATGGTCAGATCGCCCCGGACCAACCGCGCGCC
>JBBRZY010000420.1:0-4942 GCA_038252885.1 Anaerolineales bacterium
ATGCCAGCCAGTTCATTATGGCCGCCCCCGTGCACGCGCACGGCGACCACGTCCACAGTCACTATGAGGGCATCTGGGGAGGCAAGACCGAGGATGTGCACGTGCACGGCAAGTACGGCACCGCCCATGGCATTACGCGCGTGCCCATGAGCGACCACCTGGCCGTCGCCGACCGCTCCAACTGGCGCGTCGAGCTGACCGACTTGAGCGGCCAACATGCCGCGAGCTACCCCATGCCAGAGAACTCAATGCCGTGCGGCATTGACTACGTCAAGCACGACGACCATTGGTACGCCGTCGTCGGCAGTTTGGATGATCCCGACAAGAGCCGCCCCGCGCCCATCTACATCCTCGACGCCGACAACTACCAGGTGCTCTCGACCATTCGCCCCAAAGAAGACTTGGGCATCGAACTGGCCGACCACATTCACAACGTCGTCTGGCACCAGCACAACGGCCAACTCTACCTCGTGGTCCAGGCCTGGAACCCTGGCTTCTACTTCGTCCTGGGCCACAACCACTAAGCCCCTTGGCCCGGCCCGCTAACCACAGCGGCGGATCGCTGCTCCTGGCGACCCGCCGCTGTTCTGTTTGGCGACGCCCGCGTCGCTGCCGACCGCCGTGGTTTGCCCCGCCCTGCAAATCATGGTATTTTCAAGCCACAGGTGCGTATGCTTCCGCTTAACAGCCACGGTCACAAGAAACGCGTCGTCATCGTCGAAGATGACCCCGACTTTCGAGAGCTCATGGCCCTCATGTTGGCCGAATCTAACCTCGACCTCGTCCCGACCGCGAGCGGCGAAGCTGGGCTGGCGGCCATCCGCGCCAGTCAGACCGATTTGGTGCTCCTCGACCTGATGCTGCCCGACATGAGCGGCTGGGAAGTCTTCATGGCCCTGCGCGCCGAACCGGCCACCGCGGCCACACCCGTCATCATTCTCAGCAGCGTCGGCACACGCCACGACCGTTCGTTCGGTCTGCAAGTGGCGCAGGTCCACGCCTACCTCACCAAACCCTGCCTGCCCTCACATCTGCGGGCCAGCGTCGCCTCCGCGCTCGAATAACACCGCCTGCGGCCCGCCGCCTCCGCCGGCCGAGCTTGCCGAAAGGTCACGCCCCGAAAGGTTACGCCCCGAAAGGTTACGCCATGGAAGCCCGCACCATGTTGCCCTTCATCAACCCCGCCACCGGTGAGCAATTCGGTGAGATCGCTGTGGCTACGGCCGCTGAGGCCCAGGCCGCTGTCCACGCCCTGCGCGCCGCTGTCCCAGCCTGGAGCAGTCGCCCCATCGCCCGGCGCGTTGGCGTGCTGCGCGAATTGCAGCGCGAGTTGCTCGACGCCACTGATGAGATCACCGCCGTCATCGCGCAAGACACCGGCAAGTCGCGCCAGGACGCGCTGCTCGAAGTGCTGGTCTCCATCGACATCCTCAATGATGCCTGCGCTCACGCCGCTCATTGGCTGCGCCGTGAGCGCGTGGCGCGCGGGTTGTACCTCTTCAAGCAAGTCTTCGTCGAACCGCGCCCCTACGGCGTGGTGCTCGTCATCGCCCCCTGGAACTATCCCTTTGCGCTTTGCCTGCCGGCGCTGTGCGAGGCGTTGCTGGCCGGCAACACCGTCGCCCTCAAGCCATCGGAAGTCACGGCCGCGACTGGCGCGCTCCTCGAGCGGCTACTGGCGCGTGTGCCGGCGCTGGCCCCGTTTGTGCGCGTCTTGCACGGCGGCGGCGCGCTCGGCGCGGCGCTGGTGGCCGCGCCGCCCGATTTCATCTTCCTCACCGGCTCCACCGCCACCGGCAAGCTGGTCATGCGTGCTGCCGCCGATCACCTGACGCCCCTGACCGCCGAGTTGGGTGGCAAAGACGCCATGATTGTGCTGGCCGATGCCGACGTCGCCGCCGCGGCGGAGTGGGGGGCGTGGGGCGCGTTCTTCAATGCCGGGCAAACCTGCATGGCGGTTGAGCGCGTCTACGTGGCCGACTTGATCTACGCGCCGTTCGTAGTCCAGGCCGTCGCCGCCGCCCAGGCCCAGCGTCTCGGCCACAGCGCCGCGCTGGATGCGCCCTACCAGATCGGCCCGCTGACCTACAAACAACAGCTCGACATCGTCGAGCGCCACCTGGCCGATGCCCTCGCCAAAGGCGCGCGTGTGCTCACCGGTGGCCGGCACAATGGTCTTTACTACGAGCCCACTGTGCTAGTCGATGTGACCCACGACATGCTCATCATGCAGGCTGAGACTTTCGGCCCGATCATGCCCATCATGCGCTTCGCCGACGAGGCCGAGGCCGTGCGCCTCGCCAACGACAGCGCCTTTGGCCTCAGCGCCTCGGTCTGGAGCCGCGACCACGCCCACGCCGAGGCGGTGGCGCGCCAGTTGCAAACCGGCTCCGTCATCATCAACGACACCATCGCGCACTTCGGCGTGCCGCAGATGCCGTTCGGCGGGCAAAAAGACTCCGGCTTCGGCCGCACCCATGGCCGTGACGGTCTGCGCCAGTTCACCCAGCCCTTCGCCCTGGCCGTCGGCGCGCCGCCCCAGGCGCTGGATGTGGCCACCGTGCTGCGCCGCCCCGGCCACTACGCCCTGGCCTCCGCGCTGTTGCATCTAGCTTTTGGCGTCACCCCAAGGCAGCGCCTCAAGCCCGTGCTCGCCGCCGCGCGCGTCGCCGCCGCCAAAGTTCGGCCGAATGACCTTGCGCGCGTGTTGCTGGGGGCCGGCCTGGCGGGTCTAGCGGCCGCGTTGGCCTTCGCCTTCAACGCCCGCCGGACCCGCCGCCGCCTATGAGTGGTGAGCGCGTGCTGGTCACCGGCGCGACCGGCTTCTTGGGTCACAGTCTCGTCGCCCAACTGAATCGGCTGGGCTACACCGTGCGCGCGTTGGTCCGCGCCACCAGCGACGTGACTCAGTTGCGCGCCCTGGGCGTCGAGCTCGTCACCGGCGACGTGACCGATGCCGCCTCGGTCAACACCGCCGTGCGTGGCTGCCCCTATGTCATCCACGCCGCCGGCCTGTTCCGGTTCTGGGGCGCGGCCCGTGACTTCGAGCGCACCAACACCGACGGCACCGCCAATGTGCTCCAGGCGGCGGCCGACCACGGCGTTGAGCGCCTGGTGCATGTCTCCACCGTGGCCGTCATCGGCCTGCCGCCCGCCGGGCAAACAGTCACCGAAGACACGCCCTGCCACCCGCATGACTCCTATCAGCACAGCAAGCTCGCCGGCGAAGCCCTGGTGCGCCAATTCCACCTGACCCGGCGCGTGCCGGCCATCATTCTGCGGCCCGGCGCGTACTATGGCCCGTGGGGGCGCTATGCGTTCAATCGCCTGTTCTTTGAAGATCCGCTCAAAGGGCTGCTGATCCAGGTGCACGGGGGCAAGCGGCTCACCTTTCCGGTCTATGTGCCCGATGTGGCCCGCGCCTGTGCCGCCGCCCTCAGTGTCGGCCGCCCCGGCGAGGTCTACAACATCAGCGGCGCCTCGCTGCCGCACAGCGCCGTCAACCGCATCGTCAGCCGCCTCGCTGGTTTGCCCGCGCTGCGTCTAAACATCCCCGCTGCCGCCATGCTGGCCTTGGCGCGCTGGTCCACCCGCCGCGCCGAGCGCACCGGCCGCGAGCCTTACTACCCGCTCAACCTGGCAACCTATGTGTTTCATGACTGGCTGGTTTCGAGCACCAAGGCCCAAGCGGATCTCGGTTTTGTGCCCATGTCGTTTGAAGAAGGCGCGCGCCTGACACTGGAATGGTATTGGTCCGCCGGCCTCTTCCGTCATCCGGCCGTCCGCTGATCTGCTCCTCCGACTGTTGGCCTCCATCCCCACTGGTACAATTGCTCCAATTGAGTCATTAGGAGCGCCACACCCATGCCCAAAATCGTATCGGTCGCAGAAATGAAGGCCATCGAAGCCGCCGCCGATCAGGCCGGCATCACCTACGCCATGCTGATGGACGCCGCCGGCAACGCCGTAGCCGAGCACGTGCTCACTGGCCTGGAGGGTGCCCCGGCCGACCAAAAGATTGTCGTCCTCGTTGGCTCTGGCAACAACGGGGGCGACGGCTTGGTGGCCGCCCACCGCCTGGCCGAGTCCGGCGCGACCGTTTCGGTCTACGCCAGCAAGCCGCTCGACGAGTCTGACCCCAAAGTTCAGCGTCTGCGCCAGAAGAGCCTGTTCGTGGCCGACGCCGAGAACGACCTGCGCTGGCGCGTGCTCAAGAACCTGCTGGGCGGCGTCACCGTGCTAGTGGATGCGGTCTTCGGCACCGGCGTGCGCTTGCCGCTGACCGGCAAGGCCGCCGACTTATTGAAAATGACCGGCAAATATCTGGCGGAGCGCGAGGCCGAGCCGCCCATCATCATCGCCGTGGATTGCCCCTCCGGCCTTGACTGCGACACTGGCGCGCTCGACCCGCTGGCCCTGGCCGCCGATGCCACCGTCACATTCGCGGCCGTCAAGCGCGGCCAACTGGCCTTTCCAGGGGCCGAGGCGGTGGGCGACCTGGCCGTGGCCGACATCGGCCTGGGCGACAGCGCGCTGCCAGAGCTAGACAACATCCCGCTCGAACTCGCCACCGAAGACGCGGTGCGCGCTTTGCTGCCCGCCCGCCCGCGCGACGCTCACAAAGGCACCTTTGGCCGCGTGGTCGTCGCGGCTGGCTCAGTCAACTACACCGGTGCGGCCTACCTCGCCGGCGCCGCCGCCTACCGCGTGGGGGCCGGGCTGGTCACGCTGGCTGTGCCCGCGCCGCTCTACGCCATCCTGGCTGGACGGTTGCCCGAGGCCACCTGGATCATGCTCCCGCACGAGCAAGGCGTTATCGCTGAGCCCGCCGCCGAGGTGCTGCGCGAGGCCTATGCCAAGACGCAAGCCCTGCTCATTGGCCCCGGCCTGGGGCTGGAAAAAGAAACGGCCGCCTTCATCCGCCGCTGGTTGGGCGTGGACG
>JBBRZY010000421.1:0-4915 GCA_038252885.1 Anaerolineales bacterium
CGTCACGCAGCTCGCGGAAGATCGTGACGATGCGGCGGATCTCCTCCAGCGCGGGCGGCTCGGCCGGCAGCTCTAGCGCGCGGCCCAGGCTGGCGACGCGCTGCTGCACGATGTCCACCTCCGACTCGAGCGAGGCCGGCAGCGGCAGGATGACGGTGTTGAAGCGGCGCTTGAGCGCGCTCGACAATTCGTTGACGCCCCGGTCGCGGTTGTTGGCGGTGGCGATCACGTTGAAGCCCTTAACCGCCTGCACCTCTTCGTTGAGTTCGGGGATGGGCAGGGTCTTCTCCGACAGCAGCGTTATGAGCGCGTCTTGCACGTCGGCCGGGATGCGCGTCAGTTCTTCGACGCGCGCCAACTGGCCGCTCTCCATGGCGCGCAGCAGCGGGCTGGGCACGATGGCGGCGCGCGACGGGCCTTCCGACAGCAGGCGGGCGTAGTTCCAGCCGTAGCGGATCGACTCTTCGCTGGTGCCGGCCGTGCCCTGGATCAGCAGGGTTGAGTCGCCGGAGATGGCGGCGGCCAGGTGCTCAGACACCCAGGTCTTGGCGGTGCCGGGCACGCCCAGCAGCAGCAGCGCGCGGTCGGTGGCGAGGGTGGCGATGGCGATCTCGATCAGGCGCGGCTGGCCGATGTACTTGGGGGTGATGACCAGCCCGTTGTCGAGCCGCCCGCCGAGCAGGTAGAGCGACACGGCCCAGGGCGAGAGCCGCCAGTTGGGCGGGCGCGGGCGCGGGTCGGCCTGGGCCAGGGCTTGCAGCTCCAGCGCGAATTGCTGTTCGGCGTGCTCACGCAGCAAGTTGAAGGTCATGGCTATAGCTCCTTGAGCAATTCGGCGCGGAAGTGCGCGACCGTGAGAAAGCGCTCGACGGCGGCGGGCCAATAGGGCTGCTCGCCCGCGGCGGCGATGAGGCGGGCGGCGGCGGCTAATGCGGCCGGCGGATGCACGCAGAAGGCGGCCTGCCCCAGCAAGCTGAGGGCCGGGCCGGGATGCACGGCATGGTCGCCGGCGATGTGGCTGCGCAGCGCGTCGAGCACGGCGCTGCTGAAGTCCGCGCTCCACTGGTCCCAGGTCTCAGCCAGCAGGCGCAGCGCGGGCCGGCCGTCGCTGAGGATCGGGTCGGCGTTGAGATGCGCCAGCACCAGCGCCTCGCGCCGGTCGCGCGGCAGCGCTTGCAGCAAAGGCCCTAAACTCACGGCTTCTTGCTGAACGAGCAGCGCGCGCAGCAGCGCCTCGGCCCAATCGGCGGCAGCCGGCGTGGCGGCTTGGCGCGTGACGGCCAGGCTCCAGCCCTCCCACAACAGGCCGCGCCACTCCAACCCGGCGGAGAGCTTGACGCACTCGGCCGGCGCGGCGTCGAGCGTGCCGGTCCAAAACGCCAGCGGCGCGGCGGCGACCATCTGTAAAAGCCACCAGGCGCGCTCGCCGCGTTTGCCGCGCGGCTTGAGTTCGAGGCCGTCGCGCTGCATCTCGGCATCACACGCCTGGGGCAATTCGATGCTGAGCTTGCGGCTCTTGAACCAGCCGCGCTCCACCGTCAGCAGCGGCAGCAAACGGGCGGCCATGCGCTGTGAGGCGGCGCTCTCGGGCAGGCGGGCCAGCAGTTCGGCGGCGGCGGCGCGCACGGTTTGGGCGCGGTCGTCGAGCGCCACTTCGAGCAAGGGCTCATCGTCCCGGCTCAGGCCGACGGCCAGCGCATCAATGAAGGTGACGCGCTCCTGGGCCTGCTCTTGCTGCCAGGTGAGGGCCAGCAGCGTGCGGGCCAGGGCGGGCTGGCGCGCGCGCAGTTGCCGCAACAACGCGGCGCGCGCACCGGGCTGGCCAGTCTCCCAGGCGGCGGTCAGGGCGGCAGTGTCGGCTTCGAGCGGCAGGTGCGCGGCATAGGCGGCGTATTCCCACTCGGGGTTGTGGGCCGCCAGCCACTGCCCGCGCCGGCCAATGACGGCGGTGAGCGCGGCCTGCAACTCCGGGCGGGCGCGGCCGAGCGCCAGCAGCGCGGGCAGCCGGTCGGCGGCCACGCAGCGGCGCGCGGCGGCCAAACGCCCCAGCCACTCCGGCAGCACCTCGGCGTATTGGCCGGTAAGCATGATGCCCAGGTGATGCGCGGCGGTGGGCGAGCAGGCGGGCCAGTCGTCGGCCGGCGCGGGGCTAGAGGCGGGCGCGGGCAGGTCGAGCGGGCGGCGGCCGGCGCGCCAATACAAGCCGGCGGCGGCGGCCACACTCAGCCAACGCTGCTCGGCCGGCGCGGAGGCGGGCAAAATGTTAACGACGGCGCCCAGCGGCCCGGCGAGCGAGGGCGCGAAGGCGCGGCGCTCCACGCCCAGCAAACCGGCGGCGACCAGGTCTTGCCACAGCGCCAGCGGATCGGTCGTCATGCGGCCCCCAAGACCGTGAGGTGGTCGCCGGCCCACACGCTCAGCGGCCAAAATGTTTCGCCATCCCACTCGCCGAAGACCGGCAGCGGGCCGCCGCCGCTGAGGCCGAGCAACTGCCAGGCGGCCTCGAAGCCGGCCGCCACCGTCCAGCCCTGCCCGGCCGCGTCGCGCAGCCACCATGCGCCGTCGAGCCGCAGCGGCGTGACGGCTGCCAGCGGCACCGGCAGGCGTTCGAGCCAGGGCTGCGTAGCCAGCGCGCGGCCATAGGCCTCGGCGGCGGCGGCCAGCGTGGCGTAGCCGGGCCAGCCCCCAAAGCGCTGCAACTCGGCGCCGGGTTTGACCAGCGCGCGCTGCGGATAGGCGCTGGGGAAGAACACCAACTCGGCGTTGAGCTGCGTGCCAGGGACGAGCGCGGTGTCGAGCGTTTGACTGGCGGCGGCGAAGCTGAGGACCAGCGCGGCCTGACGAGTGGCGCGGCCCCACAGCCAGGTGCGCTGCACGCGCAGATGATCTTCTTCTTCAATGCGGCGGCCGAGCACCTGCCAGGCGTCGCGCACGCCGGCCGTGGCAAGCAGCGATTCTTGACTCACGGTCCAGCCGGCGGCGGCGCGCACATCGGCTTGCAAGCCGGCGGGGAGATTGGGCAGGTGGCGGTAGGCTTCGATGAGGAGGTGCAGGCGACCGAGGCGGTCGGTGAGGCGCTCGGGCCAGCCGGGGCCGGAGGCGGGCAGGCTGCCCAACTCGCGCACGCGGCGGGCCAGGCCGGGGGCCTGCGCGTCCACCAGGCGAGCGGCCATGTTGTCCCAAAAACGCGGCGGCTGAGTTTGGGCGGCGGCCAGGCCGCGCCGCACCAGGTCGGCCAGCCACCGGGCCAGCTCGTCCAGCCCGGCGGCGACCTTGGCCTCACGCTCGGCCAGCCGTTCGGCGGCGCGGCGCGCGGCCACTTCGGGGTCAGGCACGGGCTTGCCATTACCATTCGCAGGGCCGTTGCCGTTAGCATGAGCGGCAGCCGGCTGCTCGCGGCGGGCGCGCTCGGCCAGCCAGGCGCGCACCCACTCCGGCGGCGCAGCGGGGATGAAGGCGTCGGCGTGGCCGGCGGCCAGCAGCAGCAGGGCTAGGGTGTGTTTACAGGGATGCTTGCGGCTGGGGCAGGTGCAGTGAAGGGCGAGGCCTTCGAGCGCGGCCTGCACCTGATAGGGCGCAGCGCCGCTGCCGCGACATTCACCCCACAGCGCACGGGGCGTGAGGTTGAGGGACGACCATTTGTGGGGGACGGCCAAACCACGGGCCGCCTGGGCGGAGCTGGTGTCTGGCGCGAGGGCCAGCACCTGCTCACTGGAAAGGGATATGGGCATGTTAAGTTGTCGGATAAAAACGGTTACGAGTAAGTGCCCGTACTACAGATAGTATTTAGCAAAATTGTTCTATGGTCAAGAGGCAATATTTGCCTGGAAATTGCTGGTTTTTGATTTTGGATTGCTGATTGGGGGACTCGGGGCGACTCAGGGGATGAAAAACAGCGCCAACCTTTGGCGGGGGCTTAGGATGATCGTGGGTAGACGCTGCGCGCAGCGGCTTGGCCGTGGCTTTGGTGGCCTAGGGCGTCTGCCGTTCGAGTGCCCGGGCCATGCGGTCGGCTTGAGCCGCGGCCAGGCGCGTGTTGGCTTCGATATCCAGCATGACCAGGATGCTTTCCCCGATGGCCAGCAAGGTGACAAACGACACAACGCCACCCACCGCCATGAACCCGGCCCCGATCAACCCAACCAGTAGGCTATCCTCCAACTGCGTGCTCAAGGCCAAGGCCAATAAAGCCGAGAGCGCCGATAGAATCGCCGTCACCCAGGCCAGAATGGTAAACAATCCAGCGATAGTCCGCAGGCTGCTATAGCTGCTACTCGACCGGCTCGATGTCAAATCGCTTTGATAACTTACCGGCCCCGCCGAAGGGCGGGCGCTGGCCGCCGGTAGAATCTTAGAGCAATTGCCACACGTGGCGGCCCCCACCGGATTGGACACGCCACAATGCGGGCAAGCAGCCATGTTCACTGAGCCGACCCCGGCGCTACTGGCCTGATTGACAGCCGCTGCAGCGACGGTCTCGCGTTGCGCCGGCAGCGGTTCCTTCCAAGGCACGCCCATCAGGTTGGTGGCACATTGGGGGCACTTCCCAGTATTGGCAGGACTTTCGTGACCACACTTGGGGCAGACGACATGATACATTTCAATCTCCCTTTTGATTGAAGACAACCGCCGGCACGCCCAGCGCGAATTGAGTTGTGGTTGGTTGTCAGGGGCTCCCCCCATAGGCGCGGCGTGTGGCGCAACACCTAAGCATAGTCCCACCTGAGGCGCTGTCAAATTTTGGAGGGGCCAAACGCCGCCGCTAGAACGGCCAACGCGCCTGGGGCGGGTTGGCCGTGGCGATTGTGAAGTAGGCTGGGGACGACTTACGCGGCGGTGTCTTGCTGCAAGAGGCGCAGGGCGGTCTCGGCCAGGATGGCCGCGCCGATGGGCAGCGCGTTCTCGTCCAGGTCGA
>JBBRZY010000422.1:0-4913 GCA_038252885.1 Anaerolineales bacterium
GGCCGCGCCGCTGCCGCTGCCGTCCGCTAAAGCGCTCCAGCCGGCCAAACCGACCGCCGAAGCGCTCGATAAGTCGAGGTACCAGTGATCCATACCGAAGGGTTGACCAAAGTCTTTGGCACGGACGACAAGGCCATTACCGCCGTAGACCGGCTGACGCTGGACGTGGCCGAGGGCGAGGTCTTCGGCTTCCTAGGCCCGAACGGCGCCGGCAAGACCACCACAGTGCGCATGCTCACGGCGCTCATCGGCCCAACGGCTGGCCTGGCGCGCATCAACGGGCTGGTGGTGGGCCAGGACGACGCCGCCATCCGCCAGCAAGTCGGCCTGCTGACCGAGACACCCGGCATGTACGACCGCCTGAGCGCCGAGAAGAACCTGACGCTCTACGCCAAGCTATACGGCGTGGCCGACGTGCCCGGCCAGGTGCGCAAGTATCTGACGCTGCTGGGGTTGTGGGAGCGCCGCCAGGACGAGGCCGGCAGCTTCTCGAAGGGTATGCGCCAGAAGCTGGCGCTGGCCCGCGCGCTGCTGCACGAGCCCCGGCTGCTGTTCCTAGACGAGCCCACCAGCGGCCTCGACCCCGAAGCCGCCAAGCTGGTGCGCGACTTCATCGCCGAGCTGAAGGGGCAGGGCCGCACGATCTTCCTGTGCACGCACAACCTGGACGAGGCCGACCGGCTGTGTGACCGAATTGCGATCTTCAAGAGCCGGCTGGTTACGGTCGATACGCCGGCCAACCTGCGCCAGCGGCTGTATGGGCGGCGCGTGGTCGTGCACCTGGCTCAGCCAGCGGCCGACCTGGCGGCGGGCGTGGCCGCGCTGCCGTTCGTCAAGGCGGCCGAGGCGGTCGAAAACAAGCTGGTAGTCAGCCTGGACGCCCCGGAGACCGAAAACCCGGCGCTGGTGCGCTGGCTGGTGGAGCAGGGTGCCGCCATTCAGTTTGTGGGCGAGCTGCGCCACTCGCTCGAAGACGTCTATTTGCGGTTGATTGATGAGCCGCAGTAGCGGTTGTTCCACGTGAAACACAGCCCGGTGTGTGCATACTATCTATTTGTGAATTTTATCACAAATACCAGGGCAGGGCAATCATGAACCTATTTCGAATCCAGACCATCGTCGACAAAGAATGGGCCGAGGTCTTCAAGAACAAGCTGGTCCTGTTCACGGTCGGCTTCTTGCCGCTGATCCTCACGCTGCTGCCGCTGGGCATTCTGTACTTCACCTCGCGCACCACGCCCAGCGGCGGCGACCTGGCCGATCTGCCCCCCTCCTTCCAGACCGTGTGCGGCGACATCGAGGCGTCCGAGTGCTTGCAGGTCTACCTGCTCAACCAGTTCCTGCTTCTTTTTATGATGATGCCGCTCATCATCCCAGTCTCGATTGCGGCCTACAGCATCGTCGGCGAGAAGACCACCCGCAGCCTAGAGCCGCTGCTCGCCACGCCCATCAGCACGCTCGAGCTGCTGACAGCCAAAGGCCTGGCCGCCGCCATCCCGGCCATCGTGGCTAGTTGGGGCGGCTTTGCGATCTTCGTGCTGGGCGTGCCGCTGGTGGGCGGCAGCCTGGCCGTGCTGCGCCAGGTGCTGGCCCCCACCTGGCTGCTGGCCGTGCTCGTCATCGGCCCGCTGATGGCGGTCATGGCCGTGATCTTCGCCATCATGGTCTCGTCACGCGTCAGCGACCCGCGCGTGGCCGAGCAGACTTCGGCCGTCATCATCGTGCCGCTGCTGGCCGTCCTGTTCGCCCAACTGGCCGGCGTCATCGTGCTCAACGTCAGCTTCATGCTGGTCGCCATCCTGGTGCTGGCGGCGGTGGACGTGGCGCTGATCTACCTGGGCGCGCGCCTTTTCCAGCGCGAAGTGATTCTTACGCAGTGGAAGTGATGGTCCGCCGATGAAAACCCGCCTCGCCTACCTGCTGGCCCTGCTGTTGGCGCTGGCCCTGCTCGCGCCGCCCGCCGCCCGCGCCCAAGAAACCGGCACCCTGGAACTCACCGTGCGCCGCAACGTCGGCTACTCGGGCGTGGGCGAGATCCAAGGCTCGTTCCGCATGGAAGCCGTGGCCTCGCCCGACGACGTGACCAGTGTGACCTTCTACATTGATCAGACCGTGGTCGGCATCGACCGCGAAGCCCCCTTCCGCGTAGACTTCAACACCGACGACTACCCGCTGGGCGCGCACACGCTGCTGGCCGAAGGCGACCGGGCCAACGGCTCGTTCGTCACCTCCGCGCCGCGCCCGTTCACCTTCATGAGCGAAGCCGCCAGTTGGCAAGCGGCCCAGCGCATCCTCGTGCCCATGTTCTCGCTGGTGGGCGGCATCATCCTGCTAGCGGCCGCGGTGGCCACCGTCCAGGTGCTGACCGGCCGGCGCAACCCGGTGCGGCTGGGCCAGGCCCGCAAATATGGGCTGATGGGCGGCACGATCTGCCCCAAGTGCGGGCGGCCCTTCAGCATCCACTGGTGGGGGCTGAACGCCGGGCTAAGCAAATTCGACCGCTGCGACCACTGCGGCAAATGGAGCTTGGTGCGGCCCCGGCCGCTGGCCGAGCTGCGCGCCGCGGAGACCGCCGAGCTTAAGTCGGTGGGCGAGGGTGCCGGCGCAGTACCCGAGCTTAGCCCCGAGGAGCGGCTGCGGCGCCAGATCGACGACTCGCGCTACACCGACCAGAACCCATAAACCCGGCCCAGCCCGGTCTGTCCGTAGGTTGACATAACCAAAAATGGTTGGCATTCCGTTTGCACCGTAGGAGTCGCGGTGATATTATCCGTATTTAAGCGGCGAGAAGGTTGCGCCGCCGATGGGCCGGAGACAGACGATGACCAACGAGACCCCACCCGCCGACGCCCCGGTTAGAAGCGTCTTTGCCACCCAGCCGCCCACCCCCGCGCCCCCGACGGCCCCCATGCTGCTGCCGGCTACTGGCGAGACCCTGGTGCCGCTGCGCCTGACGGCCAACCCGCGTTGGCTGCGCAGTCAAATGCCCAGCGCCTTCTGGCGCGCCGCCACGCTGTTCAGCTTCATCGTCAACGGCGTGCTGCTGGTGGTGCTGCTGGTGGCCGGCCTGCTGATCTTTCAGATCAAGCGCACCATCGCTCAGCCGCTAATCGGCGGGCTGTATAACAGCTTTGTGCAGATGGACGCCGCCAGCATCATCTCCACGGTGCATGTCGACGACACCATCCAGGTCAACGACATCATTCACGTCAACGACACCATCACCGTCAACGACACGCTGCCAGTGATCTTCAACCTGCCGCTCGACACCAACACCCAGGTGGTGCTCACCGACGACACCGCCATCCCCAACACCACCGTCATGCTCAACGGCCTGGCGGTGCCAACCGACATTGTGCTGCCGGCTGGCACACCGCTGAACATACACCTGGTGCTGGTCGTGCCGGTCAGCCAGACCGTGCCAGTGGTGCTGCATGTGCCCATCCAACTCGAGGTGCCCATCAACCTGGAGGTGCCGGTGAGCCTGGAAGTGCCGGTCAACATCCCGCTCAAAGACACCGACCTGCACCAGCCGTTCACCAATCTGGCCACCCTGCTGGCCCCGTACAACGCCATCTTAGAGCTGACCCCCTCGTCGTGGGGTGAGTTGTTCTTTCACAAGTGACCGAGCCCGACCGGCCCCCGGTCTGTGATTACGAGGGCTCGCACTACCAGCAGACGTTTTGGGATACCGGCGAGCGTGCCTACGAGGACCAGACCGAGGCCCTCGCGCTCAGGGCGCTGCTGCCAAAATCTGGGCGGCTGTTGTTAGAGATCGGCGCGGGCGCGGGCCGCAACACGCCGCGCTATGCCGGCTTTGAGCGCGTGGTGGTCATGGACTATAGCCGCACGCAGTTGGAGCAGGCGCAGGCCCGGCTAGGAGTCAACGAGCGGTACATCTACGTGGCGGCCAACGTCTACGCGCTGCCGTTTGTGGCCGGCCTGTTCGATGCCGCCACCATGATCCGCGTCATCCACCACCTGGCCGACGCGCCCGCCGCGCTCAGCCAGGTGCGTGCGGCGCTGGCCCCCGGCGCCACCTTCATCCTCGAGTTCGCCAACAAACGCAATCTTAAAGCGATCTTGCGCTGGCTGGTGCGGCGGCAGGCCTGGAGCCCGTTCGCGCCCGAGCCGGTCGAGTTCGTCAAGCTCAACTTTGACTTTCACCCGCGCACCATGCTGGGCTGGCTGCGCGCCGCCGGCCTCACGCCGCACCGCCTCCGGGCATTGTCCTACTTTCGCCTGGGCGCGCTCAAGCGGCTGGTGCCAACCAAGCTCTTAGTCGGGCTCGACGCGCTGCTCCAGCCAACCGGCCAATGGCTGCAATATTCCCCCAGCATCTTCGTGCGGGCCGAAGCCACCGGCCCCGGTGTTGCCGCCCCGGCCGGCGCGTTCTTCCGCTGCCCCGCCTGCGGCCAAGCCGACCTGCACGAAACCGCCACCGCCCTCACCTGCGGCAACTGTGCGCGCGTGTGGCCGGTGGCCGATGGCATCTATGATTTTAGGGAAGCCCAGGGGTAAGGACGGCGAGGGGTATAAAGCGTATCAAGTGCCAAACGGGTGCGTAGGGACTGAACAATAGCAGGAACTCAAAGGCCGACGCCGCGTGAGTCCTCTGACGCACTTTACTGAGTTTTCAAGCGCCAACCTGATACGCTACTGCGCCAAATTGTTAAGTCTGTCGCAGCCGTGTATGAGTGTCGCCGAAAAAAGCGAGGTAGCGGGCCGGCAGGCCGGCCCGCTACCTCGCATTTTTCGTTAAGGGTCAGATAAACTCTCTGACGAGTCTACCCTGCGATGAGCCGCCCGCCCGCTACTTCACCACGACCGGCAAGTACACCCGCACAATCGGGAACTCGTCATAGCCCAGATCAAAGCCGCCTCCTAACGGGCGCGCGTCGCCGTCCACGTCA
>JBBRZY010000423.1:0-4912 GCA_038252885.1 Anaerolineales bacterium
CCCCGGCGCGGTACTAGGGGTGGCGGCGACGGCCATCGCGGCGGCGCTGGGGGGCGCGCCCGGAGCGCAGTTTGCGACCGTGGTCATGCTGATTGTGCTGGCGACCACACTCACCGGGGCGCTGATGCTGGTGTTGGGACGGTTCAAACTGGGGCAATTGGTGCGGTTTCTGCCGTACCCGGTGATGGGCGGCTTTCTGGCGGGCACCGGCTGGCTTCTCGCCATTGGCGGAATCGGGGTGATGACCACCACCCCCCTGAGCGCCGCCTGGCTGGAAACGGCGAGCCTCACGCGCTGGCTGCCGGGCGTGGCCTTGGGCCTCCTCATCTCCGTCGCCACCACCCGGCTCAAGCGGCCTTACGTCTTTCCGGCGCTGTTGTTGCTGGCGCTGGCTGGGTTTTACGGGCTGGTCGCCCTGACGCGGACCCCGATGGCCGACCTGCGCGCCGCGCACTGGCTGTTTGAGGCGGCCGGGACGGTCAGCCCGTGGCAATTTCCGCTGCGGTCCAGCCTCGTGGCGCAGGTAGAGTGGGGAGTGCTGGCCGGGCAACTGCCGGCGCTGTTCCCGGTGGCGCTCATCAGTGTGATTGCGTTGCTGCTGAATACGAGCGGGCTGGAACTCATTGTGAAGAAAGACCTAGACCTGAACCGCGAACTGGTGGCGGCGGGCCTGGGCAACCTGGTCGCCGGCCCGCTGGGCGGGCTGGTGGGCTATCACGCCATTAGTTTGTCGGCGCTCAACCACACCTTGAGCGGCGGGCGGCGGCTGGTGGGCGTGCTGACGGCGCTGCTGGTCGGCGTGACGGTTTTCTTTGGCCCGGCCATCCTGCTGTTCATTCCCAAGTTTATCCTGGGCGCAGTGCTGTTCTACTTAGGCTGGGGCTTGCTGGTCGAGTGGATTTATCAGGCGTGGTTCAAGTTCCCCCGCGTTGATTTCCTGGTGATCGTCATCATTCTGCTCATCATTGTTGCGCGCGGCTTTCTGGAAGGCATTTTGGTGGGGCTGGTGATGGCGGTGGGAATGTTTGTGGTGAGCTACAGCCGCGTGAGTGTCATCCGGTTCGCCTTCAATGCGCGCGAGTACCGCAGTCGGATGGTCCGCGCCCCGCAGGAGTGCTCGATCTTGGAAGCGCATGGGGCGGGCGCGTTCATCCTGAAGCTCGAAGGGTTTATCTTTTTTGGGACAGCGAGCAGCATCCTGGGCAAGATTCAGGAGCAGGTGCTGGCCGACCCGCTCCGCCCCGTGCGCTATATCGTGCTGGACTTCTCGAAAGTCACCGGGCTAGACTCGACCGGGCGGCTGAGCTTTGTGCGGCTGGCGCAGTGGAGCCAGGAACACGGCAGCACGCTGGTCTTTGCCGGCCTGGCGGGGCGCGCTCTGGTAGATTTTCGCCACGAGCCGGCCCTGCGCGAAGCGCCGGGCGTGCGGTATGTGACCGACCTGGATCGCGGGCTGGAATGGTGTGAGAACGAAATTATCCGCCAGCACCAGCGCGCCGCGCCGGAACAGACCGACCTGGCGGCGCAGTTGACGGCCATCCTGCCGGCGGCGGGCTTGGAGCGGCTAATACCCTATTTGCAGCGCCGGACGTTTGGCACGGGCGAGTATCTAATGAAAGAGGGGGACGCGTCGGACGTGGTGTACTTCATTGAGTCGGGGCAGGTGACGGTGCAGCTCGAACGACCCGGCCGCCCACCGATCCGGCTGGAAACGATGCGCCAGGGGCGGACGGTGGGGGAGCTTGGCTTTTACCTGGGCACGCGCCGGACCGCGCATGTGATCGCCGAGGCTGACTCGGTGGGCTATGCGCTGGCCGCGCAGGATTTAGAGCGCATGGCCCATGAAGCGCCGGAGGCCGCGCGAGCCTTTCACCAAGTACTGGCCTGGCTGTTAAGCGAGCGGGTGTCTCAATTGACGAGTATGGTCAGCGCGTTGGAGCGGTCGTGAGGGCGTGGGCCACTCTTGGGACTTGACGGTGGTGGGGTAGGGCGGTCAGAACAGCAGTCGGCCGTCGCCCGCAAAGCGAGCCGCCGGTGGCTCCCACCGCACTCGCGCCCCAAGCGTTGCCCTCACCCGCCCCCGAGTCCCCAACTCCCTAGCGCAGCATTCCCCTTATACCTCCATCTTCTGGCCTTCTTGCGCCCCAACATTATGTCCTCTTGACGCCTCCCCCTGGCCTGTTATCATCTCCCCCAGCTTCCCGCCTGGCCGGTGGGCAGTGACGGAGTATTGGTTGGCTGCTGACACCTCGACCCCCATAGACCCCATCCCCCCGGCGGCCGTCAAGCCCCAGTCCGGCATGCCCGACCTGTGGGCCCGCTTGACCACCCACGCCCTGGCGATTGCCCTGGTGGTGGCCGCCGTTTGGCTGGCGCAGGTCGATTTGGGCCGCGCCGTGCTTGCCCTGCCGCCGGAGTTGGCCCAAACCGCCACCCCCCAGGCCGTGGCCGTTGTGGCGCAAGCCAGCCCGACCCCCACCCTCCAGCCCCTGATCCTGGAAGTCCCGCCCGAAGCCCCCACCGCCGACGGCGCTGAGATCATCCGCCTGGCCGACGTCCACACCATCATCCCCACCCGCCCGCGCTACGAGGTGCAAAAGTATACCGTCGTCGCCAACGACACCCTGTTTGTCATCGCCGGGAAGTTCAACCTTGAGCCTGAGACCATCTTATGGGGCAATGCCTTTCTGGCCGAGGACCCCAACGTGCTTTCCGTGGGCCAGGAGCTAAACATCCTGCCCGTCAACGGCGCGCTGCGTATCGTGCAGGCCGGTGACACAATCGAGAAAATTGCCACTGTTTTTCACGGCACAGTCGAGGAGATTATCAATTTCCCCGGCAATGACCTTGACCCGTCTGATCCGGTGCTGGTCCAGGGGCAAAACATCATCATTCCCAACGGCTACCGCGATCTGGTCGTCTGGCAATTGCCGGTCATCACCCGCACCACCGTTGGCGTCAGCAGCGCCAGCGGCGAGCCCGGCGCGTGCAGCGGCCCGTTCTCTGGCCCCACCGGCACCTTCACTTTCGCCTGGCCGGCCGCCAACCACTTCCTGTCTGGCACCAACTACTTGCCCATCGGCCACCCCGGCATCGACATCGCCGCCGGCCTGGGCGCGCCCATCTACGCCTCCGACACCGGCGTCATCGTCTTCGCCGGCTGGAGCTATCGCGGCTACGGCAACCTGGTCATCATCGACCACGGCAACGGCTGGCAGACCGCCTACGCCCACCTCAGCCAGATCAACGTCACCTGCGGCGGCGCCATCTACCAGGGTCAGGTGCTGGGGCTGGCAGGCAGCACCGGCAACTCGACCGGCTCGCACCTGCACTTCGAGATGCGCAGCGCCTCGTTCGGGCGCGTCAACCCCTTCAACTACCTGCCCTAACCCTGCATGGCGGCCGAACCTTTTCCTTCTAACTCCAAAAAGCCGGCCACGCCGCCCGGCCAAACCGGCCCGGCCCGCATCTGGGCCGACCTGGTGCGCGCCGGCTGGGGCGAGGCCGTACTGCGCTACGCCACCCATGGCCTGCTGCTCCTCGGGCTGGTGGCAGCCGTGGTGGCCCGCCAGGTCAACCTGGGCTTCATGGATCAACTGGCCGAGAAGGCCAGCCTGCAAGGCGGCGCCGACGCTGACGTGGTAGCCGGCATCGTCCCCGCCACCGCCACGCCCGACCCGCTCGACCCTGTCACCGTCATCGGCGCGCTGCCCGCCAGCACCCCGGCCCCCGCGCCCACCACCACCGGCGTCATCGAGCGTCTGGCTGAGCCTTACACCCTCATCCCCAGCCGGGGTCGCAGCGCCGTCATCACCTACACCGTCAAGTCGGGCGACACCCTGTTTGGCATCGCCGACAACTTTGGCCTCCAGCCGGAGACGGTGCTGTGGGGCAACTACTTCGTGCTTAAAGACGACCCGCACCTGCTCTTCCCCGACCAGGTGCTCAACCTGCTGCCGGTCGACGGCACCTACCATCTGGTGGCCGCCGGCGACACGCTCGAAAAGGTCGCCAAGTTCTATCAGGTTGAGCCGGAGGCCATTGTCGATTGGCCGGCCAACAACCTCGACCCCAACAACCCAGTGCTCCAACCCGGCACGCACCTCGTCATCCCCGGGGGCCAACGCGAGTTGACCGTCTGGATGGTCCCGACCATCTCCCGCACCGACACGCCCGAGACGGCCGGCACCAACTTCGGCCAGTGCCCGGGCCCCTATTCTGGCGCGGTGGGCACCGGCACCTTTGTCTGGCCGGCCGACAACCACTTCCTCTCCGGCTACGACTTCACCGCCATCCATCACGGCCTCGACATCAAGGCCAAGCTGGGCGCGCCGCTGTACGCGGCTGACAGCGGCGTCATTGTCTACGCTGGCCCCAACGCCTACGGCTACGGCAACCTGGTGGTCATTGACCACGGCAACGGCTGGCAGACCGTCTACGGCCACCTCAGCCAATGGAACGTCGCCTGCGGCCAGAGCGTCTTCCAGGGCAACCTCATCGGCTTGGCGGGCAGCACCGGCAACTCCTCCGGCCCGCACCTGCACTTTGAAGTTCGCTACCACGGCTCCTACGTCAACCCTTGGACCGTGCTGCCCTAGCCCGGCGCGCACTTAACCCGCCCCGCTTCCTGCCCGACCGCCTGCCTCCACCCACCCCCCGTTGCGGAATCAGCGCGCCGCGATTCGTAACCTTTGGTTTTGGTTTCCGCTTTTCCTGGCGCGAGAATGCGCCGCGCCTTGTATAATGCGCGCCGGATAACTATTTGGGTTCGCAGTCGGAGGCGGCCATGAGCGTGATTACCCTCGAAGGTTTACCCACCACCGCACACAAGCCCATCCGCGTCGTGCGCCAGAGCCTGTACGTTGAGCCGATCTCGTCTTGCAACCTGGCCTACAAGATGTGCTACACCAAC
>JBBRZY010000424.1:0-4905 GCA_038252885.1 Anaerolineales bacterium
GGTCGGAGGTCGGAGAGGGCAGTCCAGACGGCGGAGACGGCAAAGACTGCAAGACGCTGGCAGCCGTTTATTCCATTTATGTTTGGCAGCCTCTGGCCTGCTTGCGCTATGCGCGACTCATGCTAGACTCGGGGCGTGAATCCCGCGCTCGACACTTTACTGGCCAAGGCGGAACGCGCCATCGCCGCCGAAGCCGCGCCGAGCGTCGCTTATCGCGGGCCGGTGCACGTGGGGGTAGACCTGGGCACGGCCTACACAGTGTTGGCGGTGCTAGATGAGGCCAACACACCGCTGGCCGGCGCTTACCGCTTCGCGCAGGTGTCGCGCGACGGCCTGGTGGTGGATTTTGAGGGCGCGGTGGCGCTGGTGAAGATGCTCAAGGCGCGGGTGGAGCAGCGCTTGGGGTTTGCGCTGACCAGCGGCGCGTCGGGCTACCCGCCGGGGGTGCCGCCGGGTGAGGTGCGGGCAACGGCCAATGTGCTGCACGCGGCCGGTCTGGAATGCACCGGGCTGATTGATGAGCCCTCGGCCGCCAACAACGTGCTGCAAGTGCAGGACGGCGTGATCGTGGATGTGGGCGGCGGCACGACCGGCGTGGCCGTGATCCAAAACGGCCAGGTGGTGCACACCGCCGACGAGGCCACCGGCGGCACGCACTTCTCGCTGGTCATCGCCGGGGCCAGGAATATTACGTTCGAGCAGGCTGAAGCGCTCAAGACCGACCCGCAGCAGCAGGCGGCGCTGTTCCCGCTGGTGCGGCCCGTCATGGAAAAGGTCGCCACCATCATCCGCCGCAACCTTGCCGGCTATCCGGTCAGCCAGATTTATCTGGTGGGCGGCACGGTGGCGTTTCGGGGCATGGCGGCGGTAATTGAAGAAGTAACCGGCATTTCAACCAGTGTGCCCGGCGCACCGCTCTTCGTGACTCCGCTGGGCATCGCCATGCACAACCAACCTTAAGGCCAATATGGCAGACAATTTCTCACTCCGCTGTTACTCGTACCTGGACCGGATGCAGCCGCAGTTCGCGGCGTTCGTCGGCACCATCACACAAGGCGACCTGCCGACCGAGGGCATGGCCTCGCTGTATATCGAGATGGCCCCCGGCAACGAGGCCTTCCGCATGGTGGACATCGCCGTCAAGGCGACCGAGGCCCGCCCCGGCGCGCAGTTGGTCGAACGCGAGTTCGGCATGTTCGAGGTCCACAGCCGCTCGCAGTCCGAAGTGCTGGAGGCCGGGCGCGTGGTGCTGCAGCGGCTGGGCTTGCAGGTGACCGACCGCGTGAAGCCCGAGATCGCCTCGGTGCAGGTCATCACCAACGTGGACCCGTACCAGGCGCAATTGCTCAACCGCTTCCGGCGCGGCAGCATGCTGGTGCCGGGTGAGACCATGCTGGTGCTCGAAGTCGCGCCGGCGGCTTACATCAACTACGCCACCAACGAGGCCGAGAAGGGCGCCAACATCAAGGTGCTGCACGTCTCGTCGGTCGGGCGCTTTGGCCGCATGTGGCTGTCCGGCTCGGAAGCCGAGATCATCACCGCCCGTAACGCTGCCACCGCCGCGCTCGAAGCGGTGGAAGGCAAGCCGGGCCGCGCGTAAGCGCCAGGTAACCATTTATGGCTAAAACTTTCTACACCGAACGCGACATCAGCGACCTGGCCGACCGGGGCGTGACCGCGCTCGAAGTCAACGACGATGTGGTGCTGACCGAGCTGGCCCGCGACGCCGCCCGGGCCAGGGGTGTGAAGCTGGTGCGCAGCGCCCCACCCGCCCCGGCCGCCGACGCGCAGGCTGAGCTGATTCACCGCGTGAAGGCGGCCGTGCTGGCCCGCCTGGGCGACGGGGTGGACGCGGCGGTGCTCGATGCGGCCGTGGCCAAGGTCATGGGCGAACAGCATTAAGCGCCCCACCCGGCTGAACTAATGCTCCTCGGCCGCGTCCTCGGCAGCGCCGTCTGCACCATGAAGTACCAAGACCTGGAAGGCGTTAAGCTGCTGACGGTTCAGACGCTCAACAAGGACTTGCAGCCGGTCGGGCGGGTGCAGGTGGCGGCCGACGTAGTCCATGCCGGGCCGGGCGATTTGGTGGTGATGGTGCGCTCGCGCGAGGCGTCGCTGGCGCTGCCCGACGTGAGGTTCGTGCCGATCGACCTGACCTGCGTGGGCGTGGTGGACGAGTTGGATGTGCGGCGGGGGGAGCAGCCGCTGGAGTTCCGGCCCGGCCGCACCCGCTACAGCTAGAGCGGCCGTTACCAAATGGCGGCCGTGGCCTACGCCGGCGATTGAAATCGCGGCTATACATGGCTAAGCCCGCCTGCGCGGGCTGGGACGTAGCTGTAGCCAATGGTGCGGCCGGCCTACCCCCGATGCAGCCACAGGCCAGGCACTGATACTTGCAAATGACTAGCAATTGAACACTGTTTGATCTGGCGGCTGGCGCCGGGCTTGGCATAGACTGCAAGCTGGATGCTTTCGGCTTGATTGAGCCGGCCGCGCGAAGGACGCACTGACCCCATGGCTGAGCACGAATTCAAATATCGCTGGGAATGGCAATTGCGCTCCAGCCCGGAAGTGTTGTGGCCGCTGGTGTCGGACACCAACCGCTTCAACCGCGACACGGACGTGCCGACGATCAGCCAGACGCCCAGGCTGGCGGGCGCGCTGCAGAATGCCTATCAACTGCTGGAACTGCGGCGCTTCGGCGTGCCGGTGGCCTGGGAAGAAGAGCCGTTTGAGTGGGTGCGGCCCTACCGCTTTGGCGTGGTGCGGCGCTATCAGCGCGGCCCGGTGGGCGAAATGCGCGTGCTGGCCGAGTTGACTCCGCAGCCGCAGGGCGGCACACGGCTGGTCTACAGCGTGAGCGCCAAGCCCCGCAACTTGTTTGGCTACATCGCCATCCCGGCCCAAGTGGGTATCCTGAGCGCGCGCAGCTTCGACCTGGCCTTTCGGCGCTACGATGCCGCTGCCGCCGCCGCGCACACGCCTGAGGCCAGCGCGCTCGACCTGCCCAACCGCAAGAACCTGGCCCCCGGCGGCCGCGCCCGCCTGAGCCGCGCGCGCCAGAGTCTCATCACGGGCGGGTCTGACGCCGCACTGGTAGACCTGCTGGTGACGCTGATCGAAGAGGCCGACGATATGGCGCTCTTCCGGCTGCGGCCGTACGCCGTGGCCGACTTCTGGGAGCAGCCGCGCCGCCCGGTGTTGGAGCTGTTCCTGCACGCCACGCGCGCCGGTCTGCTCAACTTCCGCTGGGACTTGCTGTGCCCGCTGTGCCGGGGCACGCGCAACGGCGTCAGCGCGCTGAGCGAGGTGCGGGCCGAGGTGCACTGCGACAGCTGTAACATCGACTTCACGGTCAACTTTGACCGGCAGGTGGAGCTGACCTTCCGGCCCAACCCGGCCATCCGCGCCACGCCCGACAGCACCTACTGCGTGGGCGGGCCGCAGGTGACGCCGCACATCGTGGCCCAGCAACTGCTGCGGCCGGGCACGCGGCGCGAGTTCAAGCTGGAGCTGGAAGAAGGCCGCCACCGGCTGCGCACCAGGGGGCTGCCGGGCGGGCAGTTCTTGGTGGCCGGGCCGGGCGGCGCGGGCGAGGCGGTGCTGCGCGCGACCGACGAGCCGTGGCCGAGCGCCGAGTGGAACATCGCGCGCGATTGTTTGGTGACGTTCGACAACGCCACGACCGAGCCGCAGCTCTTCATCCTGGAGCGCACGGCCTGGAGCGACCAGGCCGTCACCGCCGCCGAAGTGACCGGGCTGCAAGTGTTCCGCGACCTGTTCGCCAACGAGGCGCTGCGGCCGGGCGAGAAGATCTCGGTCGGCACGCTGACGGTGCTGTTCACCGATCTGCGCGAGAGCACCCGGCTGTACCGCGAGAGCGGCGACGCGGTGGCGTTTGGGCATGTGATGAACCATTACGACGTGCTGCGCGAGGCCATCACAGCCGAGGACGGCGCACTGGTCAAGACGATCGGCGACGCGGTGATGGCGGTGTTCCGGCGGCCCGCCCCGGCCCTGCGCGCGGCCTTCAAGGCCCAGGCGGTTTTGGCGAACCCGCCGGCCGGTTTGCTGCCGCTGAAGCTCAAGGCTGGTATTCACACCGGCCCGGCCGTGGCGGTGACGCTGAACGACCGGCTGGACTACTTCGGCTCGACGGTCAACCTGACGGCGCGGCTGGAGCATCTGGCCGGTTTGCGGCCGGGCGTCATCACCTCAGTGGCAGTCATGCGCGACCCGGAGGTGGCCGAGTGGCTGGAGCGCGGCGGGCTGCTGGCCGAGCCCTTCGCCGCCACGCTGCGCGGCTTTGAAGATACGACCTTTGAGGTGTGGGCGCTGCAACCGGCGCCGCCGACCAAGCCGGCGGCCACACCTGCCCCACCCCAACCCGCGCGCGTCGGCGCGGCCTAACGCGAGTTAACTTATGACCTCTACTTCTTCCGTTGTCATCGCCGGGGCCGGCATTTACGGCCTGACGGCGGCTTTGGAACTGCGGCGGCGCGGCCATGCCGTGCGCTTGCTCGACCCGGGGCCTTTGCCGCACCCGTTGGCCGCCAGCACCGACATCAGCAAAGTGGTGCGCATGGAGTACGGCGCGGACGAGGACTACATGGCCGCGATGGAGACGGCGCTCGACCGCTGGCGGGCGTGGAACGCGCGCTGGCCGGAGCCGCTGTTTCATGAGACGGGCGTGTTGTTCATCACGCGGGAGACGATGGTGAGCGGAGCGTTCGAGGGCGACAGCTACGCGCTGCTGCAAAAGCGCGGGCACGTGGTCGAGCGCATGACGTCCGATAAGCTGCGCGCGCGCTACCCGGCCTGGAACGCCGACCGCTATGTGGATGGCGTGTTCAACACCGCCGGCGGCTATGCCGAGAGCGGCCGGGTGGTGAGCCAACTGCTGAC
>JBBRZY010000425.1:0-4904 GCA_038252885.1 Anaerolineales bacterium
CCGCCCAACTGGAACACCGCAGCCCGACCACCTCGCCGCTGAGCGCGTTTGTGCGCGCCGCCGTCGTGCTGGAACTAGCCGCCGCCTTCCCGCTCATCGGTTGGCTCATCGTCATCCCGCTCGCCATCGTCACCTCGCTGGGCGCGACCGCGTTTGCGCTGCTGCGCTGGGCCCCCGCTCGCGTCGCTGAAACCGCACCGGCCGCCGCGCCCGCGCCGGGCGCTAGCACCATCGCCTAACCCATGCCCGCCTCGTCTTTGTCGCGCCGCGACTTCCTTCGGCTGGCCGGGCTGGTCAGCGCCAGCGCCGCCCTTGCCGCCTGCGCCCCGGTCTACTCCCGCCTCGGCGGCTCGGCCGAGACCGCACCCGCCGGCGCTCTGCCCACTCTGGCCCCCGTCGACTACCGCGCGCTCGACCGCCTGACATTTGGCCCACGCCTGTCCGAGCGCGCCCGTGTGGCCGAGATCGGCCTATCGTCGTGGATCGAGGAGCAGCTTGCGCCGGCCGCGCTCGACGACGGCCCCGCCGATTGGCGGCTGCACCGCTTCGACACGCTGACCATGAAGGCTCAAGATTTGGCCGACCTGGGCGACCAGATTTTCGACAACGTGGACACCACCACTGTGCCGGACGAGTTGCGCCAGGCCACGCTCACGCGCCAGGTCTACAGCCGCCGCCAGTTGTACGAGGTGATGGTCGAGTTTTGGAGCGACCATTTCAACCTGACCACCGCCAAGGGCGACGGCTGGTTCCTCAAGACCGTGGACGACCGCGCCGTCATCCGCCCGCACGCACTCGGCAACTTCCGCGACCTGCTGTGGGCCTCGGCCCACTCGCCGGCCATGCTGATCTATCTCGACAACCAGGCCAACGTCAAAGGGCTGCCCAACGAGAACTATGCCCGCGAGTTGATGGAACTGCACACGCTTGGCGTAGACGGCGGCTACACCCAGGCCGATGTGATGAACCTGGCCCGCGCGCTCACCGGCTGGACCGTCAAGGAGCGCTTCTGGCGCGGCGAATTCACCTTTAACCCCGACCTGCACGATGACGGCGACAAGACCGTGCTCGGGCTGCACCTTTTGCCCGAGGGCCAGGCCGAGGCCGAGCATGTGCTAGAGCAGTTGGCGTTGCACCCCGCCACGGCGCGCTTCATCAGCACCAAGCTGGCCCGCCGCCTGCTGGCCGACGAGCCGCCACCCGAAATCGTGGCCCGTGCCACCGCCGCGTTCCTCGCCACCAGCGGCGACATCAGCGCCGTGCTGCGCGTCATCCTGCTCGGCGGGCTGGCCGCACCGGCCGCACCCGTCGCCGCCAAGTTCAAGCGCCCGATCAACTTCGTCACCGCCGCGCTGCGCCAACTGAATGCCGAGACCGACGCCGGCCCGGCCGTGCACGAGTACCTGTTGCACATGGGCCAGCCCTACTTCAGTTGGCCCACGCCCGATGGCTACCCCGACCGCGCCGCGCCCTGGTCGGGCAACCTGCTGCCGCGCTGGCAATTCGCGCTGGCGCTGGTGCGCGGCGAGATCCCCGGCACAACAGTTGCCTTAGCCGAGTCCGCCACTGCCGACCCAGCCGCCGCCGTCGATGCGCTCGGCGACCGCCTGTTCGGCCAGCCGCTCGCCCCCGCCCAGCGCGACGCCCTGCTCAGCGCGCTGCGCTCTGCCGGAGCGACCGCCGCCGAGCTGCCCGCCATCGTCGCCGCCGGTCTGCTGGCCGCGCCCGCCTTTCAGTGGCGCTGACCGCGCGCCGGATCGGAGACTAACATGTCATCGTCACTCACCCACACCCGCCGCCGCTTCCTCGAGTCCGCCGCTGTGCTGGCGGGCGCGGTCGCCTGGCCGGCCTGGATGCCGCGCCTGGCTTTTGCGCCGCCGCAGACCGCCCCGCGTGGCGACACACTGGTGGTCGTCTTTCTGCGGGGCGCGGCCGACGCCCTCAACCTGATCGTGCCGCATGGCGAGGCCGAGTATTACGCCCGCCGCCCCACGCTCGGCATCCCCCGGCCGGACGACTCCCACGCGCCCGCCGCCGCCCGCGCCGTCGACCTGGACGGCTTCTTTGGCCTGCACCCCGCCCTTGGCCCGCTGCTCCCCGCCTGGCAGGCCGGGCACCTGGCCCCCATCACCGCTGTCGGCGCGCCCGACGAGTCGCGCAGCCACTTCCGCGCCATGGAACTGATGGAGCGCGGCGTCGAGGACGAGCGCGGCCCAGCATCTGGCTGGATTGGCCGGCACCTGGCCACGCTCAACACCGGCAACGCTTCGCCCCTGCGCGCCATCGGCCTGGGCGCCATGCCGCAGCGCAGCCTGAGCGGCGCGGTGCCGGTCTCAGCCCTACGCTCAATCACCGACTTTCACTTGGGTGGGGACGCGCGCGCCGTAGCACAGATGCAGGCCGGCCTCGGCGCGCTCTACGCCGGCGGCAACCCGCTAGACGTGACCGGACAAGACACGCTGGGCATCCTCCACACGCTGCAAACGCTAGACCCGCTCGGCTACGTGCCGGCCGGCGACGCGCGCTACCCCGACAGCGAGTTCGGCCTGGGGCTGCGGCAGATTGCGATGCTGATCAAGGCGGAAGTGGGGTTAGAGGTGGCCGCGATTGACGTGGGCGGCTGGGACACGCACTTCGCGCAAGGCGGCAGCGCGGGGCTCATGGCCGGGCTGATCTCCGACCTGGGCCAGGGGTTGGCCGCCTTTCACGCCGACCTGGCCGCCCACGCCAACCGGCTGACAGTGGTGACGCTCTCGGAGTTTGGCCGGCGTGTGCAGGAGAACGGCAGCCTGGGCACCGACCACGGCCACGGCAGCGTGATGCTGCTGATGGGCGGGCACGTGCACGGTGGACGGGTGCACGGCCGCTGGCCCGGCCTCGCGCCCGAAGCCCTCATCGGCCCCGGCGACCTGGCCGTCACCACCGACTACCGCGACGTGTTGGGCGAGGTGCTGCAAGTAAGGCTTAACAACCCCGCCCTGGCCGACATCTTCCCCGGCTATACCGCCACCCCGCGCGGCTTCGTCACGGCCTAACCGACTGCAGCCCGCCCCATGACCCTGTCATTTCGAACCCGGCCTCAGGCCGTTGGCTCTGGCATGGCCTTGGGGCCGGTGAGAAATCTCACCGTCGGAATGAACACTACGGTTGCTCGCATCCCACGCCCTAAGCCGGCAGGCCGTTGGTATTGGCCCGTGCCTTAAACAAAAAATGGGCGAGAACCTTCCTCGCCCATTTTCAAACTCTGGGTGGTGCGGCGGCCGCTAGGCCGTCTTCTTGAGCTTCCCGTCGAGGTAGGTCACGGCCTCGCCCACGGTCGTGATCTTCTGAGCATCCTCGTCCGAGATTTCGCCGCCGAACTTCTCCTCGAACGCCATAATCAATTCCACGAGGTCCAGCGAGTCGGCTTCCAGCTCTTCGCGGAAGCGGGCTTCGGGAACAACCTTCGCGGGGTCGGCGCCGAGCAACTCGACGATAATGCCTTTGACTTCTTCCAGCGTATCAGCCATGGTAGGTCTCCTCAAGCGTTTATTGGCAGGGTAAAGGTCGTTTCATTGTATGTCTCGGGGACCGCTTGTCAAGACAACCCACCATTTCACTGACTGGCGGTCATTTTATTGACAGTCACCCGTGCGGCTGGTAAGATACTTCCGCACCCCCACTATAACCCCATTCAATGACCGAAGTTACGGGCACCGCCTCCCGCAAGGCCGACCACATCCGCATCAACCTGGAGGAAGACGTCCGTTCCGGGCTGACCACCGGGCTAGAACGGCTGCGCTTCACGCACCAGGCCCTGCCCGAGCGCAACCTGGCCGACGTGGACTCAAGCGTCACCTGGTTCGGCAAGCGCCTAAGCGCCCCCTTGCTCATCTCCTCCATGACCGGCGGCACCGACGAGGCCCACCGCCTCAACCAGACGCTGGCGCAAGCAGCGCAGGCGGCCGGCATCGCCATGGGCCTGGGCTCGCAGCGCGCCGCCGTCGAGAACCCCGGCCTGGCCTATTCCTTCCAAGTTCGCAACGTCGCACCCGACATCCTGCTGTTCGCCAACCTGGGCGCGGTCCAGCTTAACTACGGCTACGGCCTCGACCAATGCCGCCGCGCCGTCGATATGATCCAGGCCGACGCGCTGATCCTGCACCTCAATGCCCTGCAAGAGGCTGTGCAGCCCGAAGGTGACGCCAACTTTGCCGGCCTGCTGGGCCAGATCGAGGCCGTCTGCCGCGCGCTGCCGGTGCCAGTCATCGCCAAAGAAGTCGGCTGGGGCTTCTCCGAGCCGGCCGCGCGCCAACTGGCCGAGGCCGGCGTGGCCGCCATTGACGTGGCCGGCGCGGGCGGCACCTCCTGGTCGCAGGTGGAGATGCACCGCGCCAAGACCGCCACCCAGCGCCGCGTGGCCGCCGCCTTCATCGACTGGGGCATCCCCACCGCCGAGGCCATCCAGAACGTGCGCCGGGCCGCGCCGCACTTGCCCATCATCGCTTCCGGCGGCCTGCGCGACGGCATCGACATTGCCAAGTGCGTCGCCCTGGGGGCCGCGCTCGGCGGGCTCGCCAGCCCGTTCCTCAAGGCCGCCGCTGTCTCGGTCGAGGCCGTCACTGAGGTCATCGGCGAGCTCAGCCGCGAGCTGCGCATCGCCATGTTCGCCAGCGGCGCGGGCACCATTGCCGAGCTGCAAGCCACGCCCCTGACCCCTGTCCCCTAGCGCCGCTACCCAAACCGCAATGTCCTTATCGCAGCTTGCCCCCGCCTACCTGGCCGCGCTGGAAGCCGAGCTGCATCGTGCCATCGGCTCTGAGCCGCAGCATCACCACCCCCACCCTGGCGCCGAAACGCGCCCGCTCGACCCGGCCTACCTTGACGTGTACTACACCATGCTGGCCTACCTCCTCGGCTGGACC
>JBBRZY010000426.1:0-4900 GCA_038252885.1 Anaerolineales bacterium
AACCCGGCCCAGGCGGCGCTGCTGCGCGAGTTGTTCCTCTACCGCGAGCGCCAGGCCGAGCGCGCCGACCGCCCGCCTTTCAAAGTGATGAGCGACCAGACGCTATTCGAGATTGCGCGCCGGGCCCCGCAGGCGCCGGCCGACCTGGAAGGCTTGCCGGGCATGACGGCCCAGCAAATTCGGCGGCACGGGGCGCAGTTGCTGGCGGCGGTGCGCAAGGGCCAGGCCTCGCCGCCGGTGCGCCCGCCGCACTTTGAGCGCGAGCCCGACGAGGTGCGCGACCGCTACGAACTGCTGCACCAGTGGCGCAAGACGCGGGCCAAGGCGCGCGGCGTGGAGTCAGATGTGATCATCCCGCGCGATGCGCTGTGGGAGTTGGCCCGCCGCAACCCGCGCACGCCTGAGGCGCTGGCGACGATTGAGACGCTCGGCCCCTGGCGGCGCGGCGCGTATGGGTCCGAGATTCTCAAGGTGCTGCAAAGTAGCTGAGTGGGCCTGGGCAACTGCCGCTGGCCTTGACCGCGTTACGCAGCTAATCATTTCTCTTTCTGTGGCTCTCCTTCATCAACTATGGAAATCACCTTTCACGGCGCGGCTCAAACGGTAACGGGTTCGCAGCATTTGCTGACGATCAACGGCAAGAAGATTCTGCTGGACTGCGGGTTGTACCAGGGCCGCCGCAGCGAGGCGGGGTATCGCAACCGGCATTTCATGCACAAGCCCAGCGAGCTCGACGCGCTGGTGCTGTCGCACGCGCACATTGACCACTCGGGGCTGATCCCCAACCTCACGCGGCAGGGCTTTAAGGGGCGCATCTTCGCCACGCACGCCACGGTGGACCTGGCGAAGGCCATGCTGCGCGACAGTGGGCGAATTCAAGAGAGCGATGCCGAGTACCTCAACCGGCGCAACGCGCGCCACGGCCGCTCGGAGCCGGTGGTGGAGCCGCTGTATACCGAGCAAGACGCCGAGCAGGCGCTCAAGCAGTTTGTCGGGCGCGGCTATCTGGAGCCGTTCGAGGTGATCCCCGGCGTGACGGCGACGTATTTTGACGCTGGGCATATGCTGGGCTCAGCCAGCCTGATCTTGGACATTGAGGAAAAGGCGGCCACCGGCGGCGCGCCACGCCGGCTGCGGCTGGCCTTTTCGGGCGACATTGGCCGGATGAACCTGCCGATCTTGCGCGACCCGACGCTGCTGAAGGACGTAGACTACGCCATTATGGAGTCGACCTATGGTGGGCGCGACCACGAGCCGCCGGAGGCCGCCTTCGCTGAGTTGACGGAGGTGGTGCAGGCGACGGTGAAGCGCGGGGGCAAGATTATCATCCCGTCGTTCGCGGTCGGCCGCGCGCAGGAGATTGTGTATGAGCTCAACCGCCTGATCCACGCTGGGGCGATTCCGCCGCTGCCGGTGTACGTGGACAGCCCATTGGCGATCGACGCGTCGGATGTGTTCCGCGAGCACGTTGAGCTGTACGACGAGGAGACGCAGGCCTTCATTAAGCGCAACGGCCCGCCGCTGGAGTTTTCGAGCCTGGCTTACACGCGCTCGGTGGAGGAGAGCAAGGCCATCAACGAGCAAAAAGGCCCAGCGATCATCATCAGCGCCTCGGGCATGTGCGAGTCGGGCCGCATCCTGCATCACCTGCGCAACAACATCGCCAACCCGCTCAACAGCATCTTGATCGTGTCGTGGCAGGCCGAGAACACGCTCGGCCGGCGGCTGGCGGATGGCTTTAAGGAAGTGAAAATCTTCGGCGACCCATACCCGGTGCGGGCGCAGGTGGCGACCATCAACGGCTACTCGGGCCATGCCGGGCACGACCTGCTGGTGCGCTGGGCTAAGGCGCTGCAGCCGCGTGTGCAGAAGATTTTCCTGGTGCATGGTGAGCCGGCGGCGCTCAAGGCGCTGCGGCTGGCGCTGCACGTGGAGGGCCTGCCGGACGTGGTCGCGCCGGAGTTGCACGAGACGGTCGAGATCTAGCAGGCGGCATAAGGCAGAGCAGGCGGCGCTGGACGGAGGGTGGGATTCCTCACCCCGCCAACACCGCCGCGTTGTTATGAAGCCGCGAGCGGGGCTTCGGAATGACAGCGATAAGATGATGACCAAACATCGCGCTGTCTGAGAACTGGCGCTCAAACTAACCCAAACGTGGGCCCCTGTCATTTCGAAGCCCGCGTGAGGTCGTTGGCACTCACGCTGCCTTGGGGCGGGTGCGCTTCGCAGTCTCAACCTCCGAATGAACGTCCATCCTCGCTAATCATCAGCCGCCCCGCTTTTGGGATCAGGTATACTGACCTTCACTCCTCTTCTATCTATATGAAGTGACCCTATTCCCCAGCAGGTAACCTTTGTGGAAAACGACTCCGCTTATCTTCAAGCTGTAAACCTGAGCCACACTTACGGCTCGAATCAAGTGTTGGCCCCGTTTGAGTTGACTGTAGACCCAGGTGAGATCGTGTCGGTGCGCGGGCCGAATGGCTCGGGCAAGTCGACCTTGCTGCTGTGCCTGGCCGGTCTGCTGCGGCCCTCGACCGGCGACGTGACCGTGTGCGGCCACGACATCTACGACGACGAGCCGGCCGCCAAGCGCGCGCTGGCCTTTGTGCCGGATGTGCCGCGCTTCTATCTGGAGATGACGGCCTGGGAGCATCTGCGCTTTGTGGCGCTGGCGCACGACGCCGAAGACGACTTTGAGGCGCGGGCCGAGGCGCTGCTGAACGAGTTTGGCCTGTGGACCGTGCGCGACCAGTTCCCGCACCAGTTCTCGCGCGGCATGCGACTGAAGCTCGGGCTGGTGCTGGCCTTCATCCGGCCGTTTAAGATTCTGCTGCTCGACGAGCCGACCTCGGCCCTGGACGCCGCCGCCACCAAGCTGGTGCGCGAGCACCTGGCGGCCAAGCGCGCGGCCGGCGCGAGCTGCCTGATGGTGACCCACGACCCAGAGCTAAGCGGCGCCCTGGCCGACCGCAGCTTCTGGCTGCAAGACGGCCTGTTTGCGGCCGGCTCAGAATGAACCCGATCCGCATGCTGTATGGCCGGCGGCTGATGGCCCGCCTGGCCTATTGGATGTCGGCCCTCGGCCTGAACCTGCGCGACACCTCCACCGGCAACCGCGTCTACACGGTCTACCTGCTGGTGTTCTGGCTGATCTGGGCGGTGGCCGTGTTCGCGCTGGTGGGCAGCAACCTGGCGCAGATCTTCCGGGCTATCCCTAACTTCGACTTGCCGGGGCTGTGGGTCACGCTGGCGCTGGTGGGCTTTACCGGCTGGACCCTGTGGACGCTGTGGCAGGCCGGCCGGCGCAGCCCGTTCATCTTCACTGAAGAAGACGCCTACCTGGTGAGCCAGACGCCGGTGCGCCGCAACACGCTGGCGCTGACGCTGTTCTTTGCGAATTGGGTCGAGCTGCTGGCCCCGTTTGTGCTGGGCGCGATTGTGTTTGCCTTTGCGGGTGTGGAGACGCGACTGCCGGGTGAATTGTCGCCCGACAAGATCGGGGGCTACCTGCGCGCTTCGGGGCAGGCGCTGCTGGTGGTGGTGCCGCTGCACCTGGCGCTGCAAGCGGCGGTGTGGACGTTGGGGGCCATGCGCCTACGCGGTCACCGCGACGCGCCCTGGCTGCGGGCGGCGGCCCCGGTGGTGCTGGTGCTGATCGCGGCCAGCGCGCTGATCCCGCTCTGGCTGGCGGGCGCGGCCACAGTGAACTTTGCGCGGCCGCTGCTGCTGTGGCCGCTGTATACCGTGCTGACGGCGGGCTTTGACCCGGCCACCAGCCCGGCCACCTGGCTGCTGGCGGTCGGGCTGGCGGTGGCCGCCGCAGGGGTGGCGGTGGGCGCGCTGGCGCTGGCGACGCGCCAACTGAGCTTAAGCCGCGCCGCGCAAGAGACGGCCTCGCACGCCTCGCTGCTGCTGGCGCGCAGCTATGGCCGCACCGATGTGGTGGACTACCTGCAGATGCGCGCGCGCTTGAAGGGTGAGCGCAAACCAAGCCGCCTGCTGACGACGCCCGGCCACCGCGTGCTGCTCTCGAAAGACTTGCTGCAAACCTGGCGCACGCTGAACGTGTCGGTGGTCTTCGGCTGGCTGATCGCGGGCGGGCTGGCGGTGGGGGTGTTCGCCTCGCCCAGCATCCCACTTAAGGTGTTGGTGGGGGCGCTGTGGGTGTTGGCGGTGGGCCGCGCCACCACGCTGCGGCTGCGCAGCGACCTGGCGCACTGGTGGATTTTGCGGCTGCTGCCCTTCAACTCGGGCGCGGTCTTTCGGATGGACTTTACGCTGCCGGGGGTGGTGACGGCGGCCATCGGCGCGATTGGGCTGCTGGTGGTCGATTTGCCGCTGACGTATCGGCTGGGGGCGCTGGTGCTGCTGCCGGCGCTGGTGGCCAGCCTGGCCTGCGCGGCCGGCAGTGACATTCTGCGCCAGGCGCATGTGCGCACGCTGATGGTGCCGTCGCTGGCGGTGGAGAATGTGCCACAGATGGGCATTGGCGGGCTGCTGCAAGGCGCGGTGTCGGTGGCGCTCCCGCTGGCGCTGCTGGAGGCGGCGATGGTGCAGCCGGCCGGCGGGCTGTTCTTCGCGGGCGCGGTGGTGCTGGCGCTGTTCATTGCCATTATCAATTTGGGCGTGATGATGTCGGCGTATCGGTGGATGAGGTAGAAAGGCAAAGAGCAAAGAACAAAGAAAGTGAAAAAGAAAGAGATCGGGTGGAGGGGCGGGCTGGGGCATGAACTAATGCGGTACTGGCGCATTGGCTAACCAGATGCGATTGATCTGGCGCGACGGCTGAGCTGCCTTTTTCTCTTTCTCTTTCTTTTTTCTCTCCCTTGGGGCCATGTTATAATCCGCGGTGGAGAGGTGACAGAGCGGCCGAATGTGGCGGTCTCGAAAACCGTTG
>JBBRZY010000427.1:0-4900 GCA_038252885.1 Anaerolineales bacterium
GTTAGCGCCGCAAAGGCGGCTTCGGCCAGCAGCAGGCCGAGCAGTTGGCGGGGCGCGAGACGCCCGGCGCGGTTGGCGTCTAGGTCTTCCAGACGGAAGCCGAAGGTGCGGGCCAGTGTGAGGGCCAGGTCGGGGTACGCCGCAGACGCCATGCGGGGATTATACCTGCTGCGGGGCGGTGAGGTTCAACGCGACCGGGGCAGGGGAATGAACTGGCGCTGGCGGCGCTGCTCTGCGGCGGCGCTCACCAGTTCCCGGTGATGAGGCCGCTGAAGCCGGCCGTGATCAGCGCCGCGATCAGGCAGAAGCCGAAGCCTTTGAGGAAGGCGATGAAGTGAAAGCGGTAGTCGCGGTAGCCAGCCAGCCCGGCCGTGCCAGGCAGCACGATTTGGTGAGGCTGCCAGGTGACGAAGAACAGCCAGTCGATGACCAGCAGATCGAACAGGTTGAAGACGAGCACCACCAGGAAGGTGCTGGCAAAGACGACGGCGAAGCTGGGGGTTAGGCCGGCGGCCGGCAGCCCCCACACGGCGGCGGTGAGCGTGCCGATGAGCGCCAGCATGAAGGGCAGGAACACGATCTGCTTCTGCCGCTGGGTGCGGGCGTCGGGCGGGCCGAAGCGCGCCTGGATGTCGGGCGGGTAGTCGCTGACCCAGATGGCGGGGTTCCAGGCCAGGCTGGCCAGCATGATGACTGCCAGCAGGCCGCTGAGGATGAAGCCGTAGATGAGGCTATGTTGGAAAAGGGCCACTGGTGTCTCCGAGTGATATTATTTAGGTTAGACTAAATAATATATTCGGAACAGCGAATTGTCAAGCAGCGGGTTGAAAATGGCCTGTTAGATGGTTACCGGCTAGAGCGGCGGCCAGGGGTAGTTGCGGCCGTTGCCGGGTTCGGGGAAGGTGCGGCTGGCAAGCAGGCGGTCGGCGCGGCGCGTTAGGGCGGCGACTTCGTCGTGGGCCAGCAGGCTGTGAAAGGCCTGGCCTAGTTCCTGGTCGTCGTCGAGGCGCTGGCGGAAGGCGGCCAGGTCGCGCAGGAGGTCGGCGGGGATGCGCTGGCCGCCGTAGTCCCAGACGACGGTGCGGAGCTTGGGCTGGGCGTTGAAGCAGATGCCGTGGTCGATCAGCCAGAGCTTGCCGGCCTGGTCTTTGATGATGTGGCCGCCCTTGCGATCGGCGTTGTTGATGAGCAGGTCGAACAGGGCCACGCGCGGCAGCTCTTCTTTGTCTTCGTTGGTGAAGGTGAAGTAGTGGCAATCGGGCTGGGCCTGGATGAAGTATTGCAGCGAGCCAGGGCCGTGCGGGCCTTCGGTGCGGTAGACGGTGGGCGGCACGAAGTCCCAGCCGAGCGCCTCGCTGGTGAGGTAGGCGGCGACTTCACGGTAGGCCAGCGTGTCTTCGGGGAAGTCCCACAGGGGCTGCTCGCCGCGCGTGGGCTTGTAGACGGCCAGGGTGCGGCGCTCGCCACGCGCGGCAAAGGCCAGAAAGGTGTAGTTGGAGCCGTTGGGCAGCAGGCCCTGAATTTCGAGGGTACCTTCCTGCAGCAGGATCAGCAGGGCTTCAACGCTCACGGTGCGGGGGGCAGAAGGCTCGTCGCTCATGGGCGCGGCGGCCGGCGCGGGGCCGGCCGGCAGGGGGGTAGTGTTTGTGGCCGTTGCTGCGCGGGCAGAAGTGCCCCTCAGGGTCCATCGGCTGGCCGCAGTTGCCGCAGATGGGCCGGCCCTGTTTGATGAGCGTCAGGCCATAGACGCCCAGGGCGCGCATTTGGGCGCGGGTGCAAAAGAAGCGGGCGGTGTTGGCCTCTTCGGTCGGGCGGCCCTCGGTCACCACTTCTTGCGCCACCAGCACTAGCAGGTCGCGCTCTTGGTCGTAGCCCAGGCCCAACTGGCCGACGCGGAAGGCCGGGTCGACCGGGACGGAGAGCGTCATGTGGGCCGGGTTGTAGTCGTCGGCGACGGCCGGGAGGTCGGGGAATTTCTCTTGCAGCTCGGTGATGAACTGCTCGATGCCGTGGGCTAGCGCCTCTAATTGCTGCTTTTCGACGATGAGCGTGACTAGCTCGCGCTCGCCCTGGGCCTGGAGGTAGAACACGCGCTTACCGGGTTGGCCGATGAAGCCGGTGGTGATCAGTTGAACCGGATTGAGCTCGAACTCGCTGCCCGCCATACGTTCGTTTCCTGTGTCTGGGGCCGGTGGCCGACCTTAGGGCTTGAAGGTCAAAGGCCCAGTGTCGTTCAATTTTACCAAATTTGGCTGGCCCACGCCTAGCCGCAGCACGGTGACCGAGGCGGTCTGGATGTGCAGGCGCTGGAACAGATCGAGCGGGACGCCGAGATAGTAGGCGACGACCAGTTTGATCGGGTCGGAGTGCGAGAACACACCGACCGCGGCCTTGGGGTGAGCCAGGGCGATCTTCTCGAGCGTATCGACCAGTCGCAGCTGCGCGCCGCGCATGGTTTCGCCGCCGCCGGGGAACTCCATGACTGAGGGCAGGCTTTGCACGACGCGCCAGAGCTTGGTGCGCGCCAGGCGCTTGAGGCTTTGGCCGGTCCAGGCGCCGTAGCGCACTTCGCCCAGGCCGTCGTCGAGCGTGACGGGCAGGCGGCGGGCGGCGGCCAGGGGGGCGGCGGTTTCTTGCGCGCGCGGCAGCGGGCTGGAATAGAGGAACTTGAACGGCACGCCCTTGAGCCGCTCGACCAGGCCCTGGGCTTGCTTTTGGCCGGCCTCGTTCAGGCTGACGTTGGGGGTCCAGCCGGCCAGTTTGCCGGTGCGGGTGTATTCGTTTTCGCCGTGCCGAATGAGAAAAATGAGGGCCATACGGGCTTCTGGGCTAGATGGGCTGAAGTGGCTGTTAGTGTACCACGCCTGGCAAGCGCGCTTTATAGATCGGCGGGGTCGTCGGCGGGCGCGGCCTCGTCGCTAGGCGGTTTGGGCTTGCGCGCGGAGAAGTAGAGATAGACCAGCAGTCCGACGCCGATGACCAGCGGCAGCAGGGTGAGGATCTCGTCGAGCGGGCCGACGAGGCCGTGGAAGGCCGGCTGCAGGAGGGCGTCAGCGTACATGGTGGAAATTGTACACCCTCCCGGCGGGCGGCCAGGTGATGAGGGGTGAGACGCAAGCGGCGGTTGGACGGACCTCACCCCCGACCCCTCTCCCACGGGGAGAGGGGTGCCCATGTGACAAGGGTGAGTTGCAATCGCCGTCATGCTGCGCCAACAATGCTGCGATCGCCGTCATCGCCGTCACGAGTGTCACTCGCGCCACGGAGGCTGCAATCGCCGTCATCGCCGTCACAAGTGTCACTTGCGCCAATGGCTGGCAGGCGGCTTGTGTGGTTTGAGAGGGGCGGCGCGCGCGCGAGGCGCGGAATGTGTCAATGGTTATGAGACAGGTTGGTCTAGAGTTTAGACAACAATTGGGGTGTGAAAACCTTCCTTAATGGGGGTGGCTGGAGGCGGCGGCGCGGGTGGATTAATCCACGCGGCTGTCGGCAGCGCCGGGGGGACAGGTGGGCCGTTCACAAAGCGGGCGGGATGATTGAGATAGGCGCGGCTGAGCACCAGTTGGCGCTGGGCCTGCACGGTCGGCGCTTGCCCAGCATGCACCACACTTGGCGTGAGCAGCCCAATCCCGGTGTGGTGATGCTCGGCGTTGTACCAGAGAAAGAAGGCCTGGCACCAGGCGCGGGCATCGGCCAGGCTGCCGAAGCAAGCCGGATAGCCGGCGTGATACTTCATGGTCTTGAACTGGGCCTCCGAATAGGGATTGTCATTGGAGACATGCGGCCGGGAGTGGCTGGTCTGCACCCCCAGATCGGTCAACAGCAAGGCCAGGGAGTGGGCGATCATGGGGCGGCCACGATCGGCGTGCAGCGTGAGTTGGTGGCGGGGGATGCCCTCGCGGACGCAGGTCTCAGCCACCAGTTCTTCCGCCAGCGCGGCCGACTCCTGGACGGCCAACAGCCAGCCAACCACCTTGCGGCTGAAGAGATCGATGACGACGTATAGGTAGAAGTAGGTCCACTTGTACGGGCCGAGCAGCCGGGTGATATCCCAGGTCCAGACCTGATTGGGGGCGGTGGCCAGCAGTTCGGGGGCGGCGAAAGCCGGGTGGCGCAGTTGGTTGCGGCGCTCCTGGACTTCGTCATTCGCCCGCAAAATGCGGTACATCGTGGACCACGAGCACAGATAGATGTCCTGCTCGAGCAGCGCCGCATAGACTTCACGCGGCGCGCTGTCAGCGTAAGCCGGGCTGTTGAGGGTCGTGCGCACCGTCTCGCGTTCGGTTGGGCTCAGGGCGCGGCGCTGGGCGGGCAACGGCGTGGTCCGGACGGCCGGCGGGGTTGGGGGCCGGCGCTGGTGATAGAGACTACTGCGTGGCATGTTCAGGGCGGCACAGGCGACGGCCACGCCGGTCGTTTGAGCGAGTGTTTCGGTGATGGCCATCAGGGCTGCTCGTCCGGCGGCATCGGCTGACTCAAACCGAACACCTCCGCTAATTTTTTTTGGGCATCAATAATCGCCTCGGCTTGGCGCAGGCGGTTCTGCAGGCGGACGATCTCTTGCTGCTGGCGCTGGATCTCGGCCGCCTGGGGGTTGGGCCGGGGGCCGCGCTGGAGCGCCGGCTCGCCCGACAACTGCCCGGCGGCGCGTAACCGGCGCCAGTCCGTCAGCAGCGATGAGTACAGCCCTTCGCGCCGCAGCAGGGCGCCCAGCTCGCCGCGGCCCAGCTTATCCGCGGCTTCGACGATCCGGAGTTTCTCTGCCGCGCTGAAGCGCGTGTAAGTTGCGTGGTAGTGGCCGTGCACCATGCCCGGCATCACTGTGCGGCCGCCGAGATCGTAGACATCAGCGTCGGTGTCGGTTTCGGGGTAGGCGCCGCGCGCGACGGATTCGAAGCGA
>JBBRZY010000428.1:0-4874 GCA_038252885.1 Anaerolineales bacterium
CCTTCGAGCAGCGCCACCCAGTCGGCCTGTTCACCAACAACAGCGTGCGCGATGCCAGCCACCGCGTGCGCCTGCCGGCCTCCCGGCACGCCTCGCAGCTCACCCGCATCCTTGAGACCATGGCGCAGCTCACGCACTTTAGCCTGATGCCGTTCGAACAGTTGCTCCGCATCGAGGCGCCCACGCTGCCGTTTGGCGCTAGCGTCGTCGCCGTCTCGGCCATCGCCACCGAGGCCATCCAGACGGCGCTGCTGGCGCTGCACGACGCCGGCCACCCCACCGCGCTCGTCCTCGTGGCCGAGCCCGGCCGCGTGCCGCCCACCAGTTTGCCGGCCACCATCCCGGTCTATGCCGTCACCACCAACTGGACAGAGCTTGAAACGCTGGAACTGGGTTGAAGACCTTCTGCTGCCACCGGCCGTCGCGGTCCTAACCGGCGCCTGGGTGTCGCTGTGGGTGCGCTGGTCGGTGCGCGCCGTGCCGCTCACCTACTCGGCCCCGGCCATTTCGGCGTGGGTGCTGGGTCTGCTGCTGCTCACGGCCATGCTATTGACGCGCTGGGCACTGACGCTCGACCGCGCCGCCGACGCCGGCCGCTTGGTGATTGTGGCGGGCGGCGTGCTGGCCGTCTTTGGCGTGGCCTGGTGGACCTATGGCCTGCGCTCGCCCGCCGAGTTCTGGCAGCGGCTGGTGGATTGGGGCGACTTTATCTCGCCGGTCTTTTTGGGCGTGCTGGCCTGCGCCTTTATGTGGTGGCAGGGCATTGTGCTCGGGCGCTCGGTCGTGCCACAAGAACAGTTGGAGCAAAGCTTCTATCGCGGCATCGCAGCCTTGGCAGTCTTCTACGCCGTCAACCACGTGCGACCGGTCATCGCCACCAGCGAAGGCCTCGCGGCGGCCCTGGCCTTCTTCGCCACCGGCCTGGGCGCACTGGCGCTGGTCAGTGTCGAGAACGCCCGCCGTTGGCAGGCGGAGGTCATGGGCCTGTGGCCCAGCCTCAACCGCTATTGGCTGGGCACCGTGGCGGGCGTCATCGGCGCGATATTGGCCGGCGGGCTGCTGGTCGGCGGCCTGCTCTCGCCGGAGGTCTTCGTCAAGATCAGCGCCGTGCTTTCCAGCCTCGCCAATGCGGTCACGATCGCCTTTGTGGCCCTCATTGGCACAATGGTCTTTTTGGCGGCCTGGCTGCTCACGCCTCTCCTCGCGGGCCTGGCCGGCCGCGTGAACAACCCGTTCAATTTTCCGCAGTTCCCGTCGCTCGAGCAGACCAGCGAACAGACCCTCAGTTTCTTTGAGCAACACCCGACGCTGAACCTGGCGCGCCAGGGCGTCTCGCTGGCGGTGCTGGCCCTGATCGTGGGTTTGATCTTCTGGTGGGCGCTGCGCCGCTTTGCCCGCGCCAAGCGCAAGAACGTGGATGAAATGCGTGACAGCATCGCCACGCGCGATCTGCTGCTCAGCCAACTGCGGGCCTTGCTGCGCCGCCCGGCCCGCGCCGGCACCGGCGAGCCAAGTTACCTGGCCCTCAATGGCCCGCGCGGCGACCCGCGCCTGATGGTGCGCCGCGCCTACCAAAGCTTGTTGGAGTGGGCGCCTAGCTTTAGCCTGCCGCGCCGAAGCGCCGGCCAGACGCCTGCCGCCTACGCCGCCACCCTGGCCGCTGCACTGCCCCAAGGCCGCGAGGCCATCGAGGCGCTCACCGGCGCGTACGTGCAGGCTCGCTACGCTGCCGAAGCGCCATCGCTGGACGACGCCCACTCGGCCCAAGGCGCGCTGTCTCGCCTGCAAGCCCTGGGCAACGCCCAGGTCACTCGCAAATAGCGCCATGACGCCCAAGCCGCGCTTCACGCCTCCGCTCGAACTGCTTGGCCTGCTGCTCCTCATCGCCGCCCTCACTGCCCTATGGGTCACCCTGTGGGTCAAGTGGCTGTGGCTGCTCATACAACCGCCGCTGCCGCTACCCTGGCACTTCCCCGTGGCGCTGGCCGCGCTGCTGGTGGCCGGCGCCACGCTCACCCAAGCGCTGCTGCGCCGCCCCGACCGGCCGATGCGGCCCGCGCGGGTCGTCATCGGCGTCGCGGGCGCGACCGGCGTGCTGGCCTTTGTCACGCTCAACCTCTATCCCTACCTTGGCCCAGATATATTACGGCTAGGGCCAGAGCTCATGCGGTTGGCGGCCCCAGCCGGCCCGCCGCTGGTCGCCGGGCTCTTCGCCTGGTGGCGCGGGTTGCACCTGGGGCGCGCCACCATTGGCTACCACACGATCAGCGGCGTCTTCTGGGGCGGCGTCGTCGGGCTGGCTGTGCTGCTCATCGCCAACAGCCTTTTTCCAGCGCTGTCCGGCGCGGCCCTGCTCACGCCGCTGCTCACTTATTTTGGCCTGGGGCTGGCTGGGCTGGCCGTCACCAGCCTGCGCCGCCTGCGCTTGCAGCAGCGCGCCGTGACGCTCACCGCGCTGCACCTCAATCGCTTCTGGCTGCTCACGGCCGCGCTGTGCATTGCCGCCGTCCTGGTGGGCGGACTCATCACCGCCCGCATCGTCGCGCCCGAAGCGTTGGAGCAGTTCAACGCCGTGCTCGACCGCGCCGCCGGGGCCATGGCCTATGGCGTCGGCCTCGTCATTGCCCCCCTCGCCCTGTTGGCCGACCGCCTGCTCCAGCCCTTGTATCCCTTCTTCTCAAACCTCGCGGCTGGGCTCATCGAGGCCTTCCAACGCCTCGTCGGCGCAGTGCAGGGTATCTTTGGTTTGTTCGCCCGCCTGCTGTCAGTACGCCTGCCGCGCATCTTCACCGTCGAGGGGTTGGATGAGTTCATCCACTCGCCCGCGGTGCAGGCCGGCAGCCGCTGGGGGCTGGTGCTGCTGTTAGCCGTGGCCCTCGGGTTGCTCTACGCCGTCGTGCTGCGGCGCTTCACGGCCTGGCGAGTCATCGGCGAAGACGAGCAGCGCGACAGCATCTTCTCACGCCAATTAATCTGGGCCCAACTGCGCCGCTTGCTCAACCAGCGGCGCGCGCGCGTGCCCGTCGCCGCACCGTACCTGGCCCTGGTCGGCGCGCCTGACGACGCCCGCCTGATCGTGCGCCGCTGCTATCAGGCCATGTTAGAATGGGCCTTGGCGTTGAGCCTGCCCCGTTTGGCTGGCCAAACGCCCCGCGCCTATGGGGAAACCCTGGCCGGGGTGCTGCCCGAAGGGCAAGAGGCCATCGCCGTGCTCACCACCACCTATGTCTTGGCCCGGTATGCGGCCGAAGCGCCCTCGCTGGAACAAGCCCGGCACGCCGAGCGGGCCTGGGATCGCCTGCGCGCCCTCCGGCCAACGGCGCCACCACCCGCCCGTTTGGCCCGCGGCCCGCGCCGCCCCGCCGGTTAAGGAGACTTATGAACAGCACCATTGCCGCCATTCACGCCCGCGAGATTCTCGATTCGCGCGGCAACCCCACCGTTGAGGCCGACGTTACGCTCGAAGGCGGCGCGTTCGGCCGCGCGGCCGTCCCCTCTGGCGCCTCCACCGGCATCCACGAGGCGCTCGAACTGCGCGATGGCGACAAGCAGCGCTACCTGGGCAAGGGCGTGCTCACCGCCGTCGCCAACATCAACACCAAGATCGCGCCAGCGCTCAAGGGTCACAGTGCCGCCGACCAGGCCGCCATTGACGGGCAGATGATCGCCCTCGACGGCACGCCCAACAAGAGCAGCCTGGGCGCGAACGCCATTCTGGGCGTCTCGCTGGCCGTGGCCCGGGCCGCCGCGGTCGCTGCCGGCCAGCCGCTCTATCGCTACCTCGGCGGCGACGCGGCGGTCACACTGCCCGTGCCGATGTTTAACGTCATCAACGGCGGCGCGCACACGGGCTGGAGCACCGTGCCCATGCAGGAGTTCATGCTCATGCCGGTCGGCGCGCCCACCTTCCGCGAGGCGCTGCGCTGGGGGTCCGAAACCTACTACGCTCTCAAGGCCATCCTGAAGTCGAAGAATCTCGTCACCACCGTGGGCGACGAAGGCGGCTTTGCCCCCACCGTTACCGTGCTCGAAGACATCCTCCAGCTGCTGGTGGATGCCATCACCAAGGCCGGCTACCGCCCCGGCGCCGACATCGCCATCGCCCTCGATCCGGCCGCCAGCGAGTTCTTTGAAGACGGCCACTACAAGCTCGGCGCGCTGGGCAACCTTTCGCCCGTTGAGATAGTGGACCTGTACGCCGGCTGGCGCAGCAAGTTCCCGCTCGTCTCAGTCGAAGACGGTCTGGCCCAGGACGACTGGGACGGCTGGAAGCTCATTACCGACCGCCTGGGCGCGACCACCCAGCTCGTCGGCGACGACTTGTTCGTCACCAACGTCACGCGCATTCAGCAGGGCATTGACCGGGGCGTGGGCAACTCGGTCCTCATCAAGCTCAATCAAATCGGCACGCTCACCGAGACGATCCAGGCCATCAACCTGGCCCATAAGGCTGGTTGGACCGCCGTCACGTCGCACCGCAGCGGCGAGACCACCGACAGCTTCATCTCCGACCTCGTCGTCGGCCTCGGCACCGGCCAGATCAAGACCGGCGCGCCCGCCCGCAGCGAACGCGTGGAGAAGTTCAACCAACTCCTGCGCATCGAAGAAGAACTCGGCAGCCGCGCCGTGTTCGCCGGCCACCAGGCCTTCAAGCACTAAGCCCGGCCCGAGCCCAGACGCCGACCGGAGGGGCGCTTAAAGTCATAAGCGCCCCTCCGTTGTTTTGTCACCGTCCAGCGCGTTTCCAGACACCCTGGTCAAAATACTGGATTGTGATAATATTCTCATTCAGATTTAGTTTGGCCGCTTTATCAGCAAGACAAGGAGACTTGAACGTGAAGAGCAAGCTTTATGTTGGTCTGAGTGCCTTAACC
>JBBRZY010000429.1:0-4868 GCA_038252885.1 Anaerolineales bacterium
CATTCGTGACGGCGATGACGGCGATGACGGCGATGACGGCGATGACGGCGATGACGGCGATGACGGCGATGCAAACATCCCCGCCGCCCGTGACGTTCGTGACGGCGATGACGGCGAGCTAAGCCTCATCGCCGCTTTGGGCATTACCATCGGTCCTGACGGCTCATACCACGTTTACCCCGCCGGCTTCGAGCCTGGGCCAGACCTCGTCGTTGACGAAGCCCTGCTCTACCGCGTCTATCGCGCCCGCTTCTATTTCACCGCCTCCACTTTCTTAGAGTATATGCGTTCCGACACCGTCCTCACCGGGCGCGACGACATCGCCGCTCGCCTCACACCCTCCTCCGTCGCCCACGAACTCAAACGGTTGGGCCTTCCCTATCGTCGCACCGGTCAGCGCCGCCTCTACAACCTCACCTTTCCTATCCTCATTCGGCTGATCGAACTCTACAGCCGCCACATGCTGCCCTATGCCACCTACCACCCGAACCCCGGCGACTGGCTCTAGCCGGCCCGAACGGTAACCACCCGGTAACTCTGGCGCGCCCTGGCCGTAACTTGCGAGCAGCACACTATCCCCATGCCGCGTATACTTTCACCTACTCTCGGGGGAGCCATGCCCGCCTCAGCCATTCGCCGCCCTTCCATACTCCTGTTGGCCCTCGCTCTCAGCGCCCTGCTGGCGGCCTGTGCGGCTAAGCCCGCCGCCTCGGCTACGCCCAGCGGCACGCTGCCGCCAACCGTCACGCTAACGCGGCCGCCCAGCATCAGCGCGACCGCCAGCACCCCGCCAACAACCCGTCCAACCATTGTGCTCCCGCCACTGGCGACCTACACCGCCAGCCCAACCCCTGCTGCCACTGGGAGTCGACCAGATTTTCTGCCCGATGTGGCCGCCTCTGTCACGCCCATCGCCCCGCCGCCAAACGGCCACGAAGCGTTCCGGCTTCGGCCGCTCGACGCCGCCGGCAGCCTGGCTTTGCTGGCCGACCTGGAGCAATACGGCCTCGACAACAACTACATCGTTCCGTTTTTCGTTCACGAAGGATACTACGAACCGCAGCCAGCCATCCGGCTGTTGGCGCAGGCCGCGCTGGCCTTCAACCCATCGGCTGACCAGGCCACCGAGCTGCGCTGGCATCTGGCCTACGCCGACGCGCTGCTGTTCGACCCGGCCCGCCGCGCCGAGGCCGAGGCGCTCTACGCGGCCGCACTCGCCACGGCTGAGGACTACCAACGGCCACGCCTCCTCTACGGCCAAGCCCTGGCGGCCGAGCTAGACGGTGACGCCGTCAGCGCAGCCGCCCTCTACTGGCAGTTGTGGCACGACTACCCCGGCACCATCTACGGCTTCATCGGCCGCGCACGCCTGGAGCCTAGCCCATGAAAAATCTGCGCTCTCAAGCCCGAGACAAGCTTAGACAACTCAACTCTCCCACCGCCGCCATCTGCGTTGGCCGCTGCGGCTGTCCTGCCCTTTTCTTTTTCTCTTTCTCTTTTCTCTTGCTATACTGACGCTCATGTTATCCATTGAGACGGCCAGCGCTTTGCGGGCAGCCGGCCTGGTGTGGGAGCCGGCCGAGTTCGACACCTTCATCATCCCCGACCGCGATCTGGACGAGCGCCAGTTCGTCATCAACGAGATGCCGGCCCACGTGGCGCGTTTGCAGGGGATGCCGGTGATGACCTTCGCCGGCGCGGCCGAGTGGGCGCTGGACTACATCGCCGCCGGCGAGGTGGTCTGGCTGCCGAACGAGGGGCAACTGCGGCTGCAACTGGCGGCGCGGCTGGCGGCCGACCCCGCCTTCAGCCTGACGTTGACCACCACCGCCGCGGGCTGCCGCTGCACCACGCTGGCCGGCGGGCAAACCACCGTGTACGAGGCGGCCGACGCCGGCGAGGCCTACGCGGCGGCGCTGCTTGTGGCGCTGCGCGCGGCGGAGTAAGCTGCCCGGTTTTCCCCTTCCACCGGCCATTGGGCGGCGCGGCAAACCCGCGTGATATAATCTCAAGCCCATAAAAATCGCCTTATTTGCGCCCAGGAGGGCCGCTTTGAGCAAACGCACGTCCACCCCGCCACCCCAATACAATCCTTCGGCCCCGCGCGTCAGCAAACGCGAGCAGTTGCGCAACCAGCGCAAACGCCGGTCGCTGACCTGGAACGTGATCGTGCTCGGCACCCTGGTCGTATTCGCCGTGGCCATCGCCGGCTTCTTCATCTCGATCCAGCGGCCGGGCGTGATCGCCGGCGAGCAAGTCATCGCCGACGAAGGCGCGGCCGTCTACCCGGCCGGCCAGGCGCTGATCTACCAGCACTACCCGCCCTCCTCCGGCCAGCGCTACGCTGACGGCGCGCGCTGGGGCTTCGCCGAGGCGCCCGTGGCCGAGGGCAACTACGTCACCAACCTGTATCGCGGCGGCGTCGTCTTCCTGTACCAGTGCCCCGAGGCGTGCGAAGCGCTGGAGGCCCAGTTCAAAGACCTGCTGGCCGGCGCGACGCCCGAGACGACCTATAACACGGTCAAGATCGTCGTCACGCGCGCCTCGGCCGAGCACCCGCTGCCGACCCAGATCGTGGCGCTGGCCTGGGGCCACGAGCTCGACCTGGCGACCTTCGACAAGGGCCTGCTGCTGACCTGGTACAAACGCTTCGTCAACCAGGGGCCGGGGAACGCGCCCTAAGGTGGCGGCCCCCCCGCGCCGCCCGCGCCCGGCCCCGGCCTGGGGCTGCCTGCTGCGGCTGGCCGTGCCGGTGCTGATCGCGCTGGCGCTGGCCTGGGCGCTGGCCTACTTTGCGCTGGGCGTCACGCCGGCCTTCATCCTGGGCGCCATCCGTGAGCGGTTGTCGCCGCCGCGCACCACCGCCGATGTGGTCGCGCCCGCCGGCGTGAAAGTGACGGCCTGGGCCATCGGGCTGAGCACACCGACCTCGCTGGCGTTTGGGCCAGATGGCCGGCTGTATGTGGCGACGCTGGGCGGGCAGGTGCTGGCGCTGGACGACAGCAACGGCGACGGCCAGATCAGCGCGGCCGAGCAGCACGAATTCGCAACCGGCTTTAGCGCGCCGCTGGGGCTGGCGTTTTACGAGTCCGATTTGTACGTCAGCCACAACGGCGGCGTCAACCGGCTGCGCGACACCAACGGCGACGGCGCGGCCGACGAGAACCTGCCCATCATTGACGGACTGCCGGCCCTGCGCCACCAGACCGACGGCCTGGCCTTTGGGCCGGATGGGCAGCTGTACATCGGGCAAGGCTCGACCTCCGACCGGGGCGAGACGGGCTTCGTGGACCGCGAGGCCTCGATCCTGGTGGCCGAGCGCGACGGGCGCGGGCTGCGGGTGTTCGCCAGCGGCACGCGCAACCCATATGACTTGGCCTTCTACCCCGGCACCGACCAACTGTTTGCGACCGACAACGGCCGCGATGTGCCGGCCAGCGGTGTGCCGGATGAGTTGAACCTGATCGTGGACGGCGGCGATTACGGCTGGCCGGGCTGCTGGGGCACGGGCCAGGGCGCCGATTGCGCCGGGACATTGCCGCCAGTGGCCGAGCTGCCGGCGCACGGCGCGGCCGGCGGGCTGCTGTTCTACACCGGCGACGTGTTTCCCGAGTGGCAAGGGCAGGCCTTCATCACCATGTACGGCGCGAATTCGGGCGACCCGCTGATCGGCCGGAGCGTGCTGCGCGTAACGCTGACGCAGAGCGGCGATACCTGGACCGGCGTCGTGAGCGACTTCGCCACCGGCTTCAACCGCCCGTTGGATGTGACCGAGGGGCCGGACGGGGCGATTTACGTCGCGGACTTTGGGGCGGGAGTGATCTACCGGTTCGCCAAGTAGGAAAATCAAAAGCCAAGGCAAAGAAAGAGAAAGAGGATACACCGGCCAGCGTATAGCCCAACGAGAGGGCAAGCTGGGCCTAGCCGAATTTATAGGCGGCGGGGGGACGCCGGGGTGATACAGTCATGGACATGCTACCAACCGTTTATCTTGTTCGCCACGCCACGCCCGACTGGAGCCGCAAAGACCTGGTCTACCATCTGCCGCCGGGGCCGCCGCTGACCGAGGTCGGCGAGAAAGAGGCCGGGCAACTGGGCGAGTTCCTGGGCGCCATGGGCGTCAAGCAACTACTGAGCAGCCCGCTGGTGCGCTGCGCGCGCACGGCCGAGCTGGCCGCCGCTGTGGCCGGCGCCGAGCACGTGATCGACGTGCGCCTGGCCGAGCAGCGCCCCGAGGAGAAGCCGGAGGAAGTGCTGGCGCGCATCTGGCCGGTGTGGGTGCACGCCGGCGAGCGCTGCCTGACGGACGGGCCGGTGACGCTGGTGTCGCACGGCGGCCCGATCCAGCGGCTGCTGACCGAGCTGGGCCTAGACGACAAGACGCTGAAGCACTACAAGACGCAGTTCGACCACAACAACCCGCTGCCGCCGGCCGGGGCCTGGCGCGCGGTGCGGCCCACACCCGAGGGGCCGTGGACGCTCGACCTGGCTTTCACACCAGACTTGCACCGGACGAAGGCTTGGTTGGTGTAGCGCTTCTTAAGCCGTTGGCCACGAACTGCACGAATTACACGAATGGGTTCGGGGAGTGCTTAGAGTGATGGTCAGTCAGTCACAATAACAAGTGGGCCGGTCAAAGTTGATCGGCCCGTTCTTATTACGCTGAAGCTAGAGCCCGACGCTACTCAGCAGCGCGCGAATTTGGGCGGGGGTAAGCTCGCGCCACTCGCCGGGGGCCAGGTCGCCCAGGGCAAGCGGGCCGATGGCGGTGCGGACGAGGCGCAGGGTGGGCAGGCCGACGGCGGCAGTCATGCGGCGCAGTTGGCGCTTCTTGCCCTCCCGCAGCACCACGCGCAGCCAAGCGGTGG
>JBBRZY010000430.1:0-4846 GCA_038252885.1 Anaerolineales bacterium
ACCTATCACTGGGACTTCGGCGATGGCGCGTCCGCCGCGACCGCCAACACGGCGCATGTCTACGCCGCCGGCGTGTACACGGCCACGCTCACCATCACCGACACGCTGGGCCTGACCAACACGCTGACCATCCCTATTGCGGCCCAGGTGTGGCTGTGGCTGCCGGTCGTGTTTCGGTAGGGCGGGGGGCGTTGTTTACGCGACCTCGTTGGCCAGCGCTTCAGCGCCGCGCCTACTTGCCGCCGCCAGCGCCGCCTCGATCCAGGGCAGATGCTCCTCATCGTGGAAGAACGTGTTGCCCTCGATGTTGCCCTGGCGCGCGTTGGTCGAGGGCGGCGTCAGTGGGTAGGGCTTGTGCCAGTCGGCCTCGTCGAACGCCTCCAGCCGCGCGCTCAGCGCGTCGTACACGCGCCGGAATTCGGCTACCACCTCCGCCAGCGGTTTGTCCTTGTGCTGCGCCTCCAGCGCCGCGTTGATGTCCTCCTCGCTGCCGTCCGCCGAAATCTGTGGGTCGATCCCCAGCCCCTCGGCCTGCGGGCGGCCGTCGAGATAGCCCAGCACCATCCGGCGCCAGGCCGTCAGGTGGGCCAGGTGGTCCTTCACCGACCAGCCGCCGTCCGGGCCGGGGCGGGTGAGCGCCGCCTCATCTAGCTCAGTGATCAGGCGCTCCAGCTTGGCGCGCGAAGCGCGAATGTGGCCGAGCACCTCGGCCGTCGTCTCTGAGTGTGTGTCGGTCGTCGCTTGGTTGGGCATGCGTCTCCTAGAAAACAGCTCAAATTTGTATAACCTGCTATAATGCGTTTAGCTGGTTTCAGACTAACACAGCCGCCTATAACCTGTCAACGGCCATTTTGAGAGTTATACACTCCCGACCCGCCCATGCCACTTCTGCCAGCCTTTGAAGACCGCTTGACCCTGAAAAACGACTGTCTGTGCCTGGATTTTGCCAACACAGTTAGCAACCACGCCAGCGCCGAACCGGGCGAATACCTGCAAGTTTACGCCGATTTGCTGGCCTGGGCCGCGCGCGCCGCCCTGCTGCCCGCGCCCGCCGTCGAGCGGCTATGCACCCTGGCCGAGCGCCACCCGGCCGCCGCCCAGGCCGCCCGCGCCCAAGCGGTGGAACTGCGCGAGGCCATCTACCGTCTCCTCTATGCGCACGCGCACGGCCACGCGCCCCAGCCCAGCGACCTGGCCCTGCTGAACACCGCCCTGCGCGTGGCCCTGGCGCAAGCGCGGCTGGTGGCGACTGAAGCGGGCTACGCGCTCGATTGGGACCTGGCGACTAGCGACGCGCTCGACAGTGTGCTCTGGCCGGTGGCCTATTCCGCCGCCGACCTGCTGGCCACGCCCGAGCAGTTGGCGCGCGTGGGCCAATGCCAAGACGACCGGGGCTGCGGCTGGCTCTTTCTCGACCTCACCAAAAACCATAGCCGCCGCTGGTGCGCCATGGATGACTGCGGCAATCGGGCCAAAGCCAAGCGCCACTATGACCGTAAGAAAAGCGCCGTATAATTCTTAACATGCAGACCACTAATTCTTTCCCCACTATGCCTGCCCGCCCCATAAGGCCCGAAGCCTCGCCCGTCGTCTGGGGCATTCGGCTGGCGATCGCCTCGGGCTTCATGCTGGCGGTGGCGTTCTCGGTCGCGCTGCTGCTCACGGCCGCCTTTGGCGCGCGCTACCGCGACGTCATCTATCCCGGCGTCAGCGCCTGGGGGCTCGACCTGTCGGGCATGACCCCGGCCGAAGCCGCCCAAGCCGTCACCTACGCCTTTGAATATCCCACGCAGCCGGCCGTCACCTTTCGCGACGGCGGCACCGCCTGGACCGCCACGCCCGCGCAGCTTGGGTTGACGCTCGACCTGGCCCGCACCATCAACGCCGCCTACGACGTGGGCCGCACTGGCAACCTGCTGGCCGATGCCCTGGCGACCTTTCAGGCCTGGTATTCCGGCGTGCAGGTCTCGCCCGTGGTGCTCTACGACGAGAGCCAAACGCTGGTCTACCTGAGCACCGTGGCGCCGGTGGTCTTTCAGCCGGTGCTCGAAGCCTCGCTCAGCGCGCAGGGCACCACCATCACCACCACCCCCGGCCAAATCGGCCGCCAACTCGACACGCTGGCGACCGCCGCCGCCGTTAAGCCCGTGCTGCTCGGCCTGGGCACGCGCGACATCACGCTGATCTTTGTGGAGACCCCGCCGCTGGTGCTCGACGCCAGCGCCCAAGCCGCCGCGGCCCAGGCCATCGTCAGCGCACCGCTGGTGCTCGACCTGGCTGAGCCGCAAGCGGGCGACCCCGGCCCGGTCACCATCGCCGCGGCGGCGCTGGGCGATATGCTCCAGGTGCGCCGCATTGACGACGGCCCCAACGCCGCGCACTACGAAGTCGGGCTAGACCCGGTGGCCCTGCGCGCTTACGTCGAGCCGTTGGGGGAGCCGCTCACCCAAACGCCGCATAATGCGCGCTTCCACTTCAACACCGAGACCAAGCAGCTCGAAGTGCTCGAAGCCTCGCAGGACGGCCGCGCGCTCGACCTGGACGGCACGATTGCGGCCATCAACAGCGCGCTGGCGGCGGGGCAGCACACCGCCGCGCTGGCCGTCACCATCACGCCCCCAGGCGTGTCCGACGACGCGCAGGCCGCCGCGCTGGGCATCACCCAACTGGTGAGCCAGCAGAGCACCTCGTTTGCCGGCTCGACCGCCGAGCGCGTCACCAACATTCAAGCGGCGGCGGCGCGCTTTCAGGGCGTGATGGTGGCCCCCGGCGCGACCTTCTCGTTTGGCGACAACCTGGGCGATGTGAGCCTGGAGACCGGCTTCGCCGAAGCGCTCATCATCTACGGCGGGCGCACCATCCGCGGGGTGGGCGGCGGCGTGTGCCAGGTGAGCACCACGGTCTTTCGCGCTGCGTACTTTGGCGGCTTCCCGATCGTGGAGCGCTACTCGCACGCCTATCGCGTGGGCTACTACGAGCACGCGGCGGCCGGCGGCTGGGGTGGGCCGGGGCTAGACGCCACGGTCTACACACCCCTGGTGGACTTCAAGTTCGTCAATGACACGCCCTACTGGCTGCTGATGGAAGTGGCCGTGAACCCCGGCGCGGTGCTAATCACCTGGCAGTTCTACTCGACCAGCGACGGGCGGCAGGTGACGGTCAGCGCTGCCAACGTTCAGAACGTGGTGCCCGCGCCCGCGCCGCTGTACGAGGAAGACGCCAGCCTGCCGGCCGGTACGATTAAGCAGGTGGACTACTCGGCCGACGGCGCCGACGTGACCGTGACGCGCGTGGTCACCCGCGACGGCGCGCAGATCAACGGCAATGAAGCGCCCATGACGACGCACTATCAGCCCTGGCGCGCGATTTTCAACTACGGCCCGGGCACCACCGGCATCCCCGCGCCCACGCCGTAGGCTGGCGCGGTTGGTGTGGTAAAATCCCGCGTACCTAGGGAGAAACGTATGGTCAGCCCTGATCTGCTCGAAATCCTCCGATGCCCGCACTGCGTGCGCGACACGCCCGGCCTGCTCACGCTCGAACGAGACGCCTGGCTCGTCTGCCAGGACTGCGGCCGCAAGTACCCCATCCGGGACGACATCCCCGTGATGCTGATTGACGAAGGCACCAAGTGGCAGGCGACGGCCGTGGCCGACCTGCCGGTGCCCCCGCCCGGCGAATAACCCCTTTTGCCCATGTTGCCTCGGCGCTTTGCGGCGCTCAGCGTCATTGCCCTGGTGCTCTTCGGCCTGGGCCTGTTGGCGTTGGCCTTGCCCGTGCCCTACCAGGGCCCGCTGCTGATGCAGTGGGGCGCGGGCGCGCAGCCGGCCGTGCTCGGCCCGGCGCTCTACCTGGCCGACGCGCTGGGCTGGCTGCTGCTGGCGTTGGCCCTGGTGATGGTGTGGGCGCTGGCCGTGGCCTGGGAACGCCGCCGGCGCTGGGCGGCTGAGGCTGACATAGATGCTGACTGATCTGCTTGGAGGCGATGATGAGCGCGCGGCTGAGGCGGCCAAGCGGGTGACGCCGGCCGACTTGCCGGCCCTGTTGGCCGCGCTGGGCGGGGCCGACCCGGAGGCGCGCTGGTGGTCGGTCTGCGCGCTGGCGCATTTGCCCGGCCCCGAGGCCACCACCGCCTTGATGCGGGTGGCCGCCGACGCCGACGCCAATGTGCGCGCCGTGGCGGTCTACAGCCTGGGTGGCCGCGACACGCCCGAAGTGATTACGCCGCTGCTGTTCGCGCTGGACGATGACAGCGACTACATTGCGCGGCTGGCGAGTGAGGCGCTGGTGCGCGTGGGCCAGCCCGCCGTTGAGCCGCTGATCCGCACGCTGACGCACGACGTTCAGCCGCGCGTGCGCGCCAACGCCGCCCGCGCCCTGGCGCTGTTGGCCGACCCCGCCGCCATCCCCGCGCTCTTCAAGGCGCTCGACGATGACTCGCTGCTGGTGCAGCACTGGGCCGAAGAGGGGCTAGAGAAGCTGGGTGTTGGGCAGGTGTACTTCAAGCCGTAACGCTGCCGCCTCGCGCTACCCCCCGCGCCCGAACCAGACCCACACCCCCCACAGCCCGATCATCAGCACGCCAATGGCAAAGCGCAGCACCACGCTCGACCCGCAGCCGGCGACGTAGTACTTCACCGCCGTGAAGGCCTCGCGCGCATTGTTGCCCCGCCGCAAGTACTCGACCCCAAACAAGCCCAGCAGCGCGCCGATCAGCGCCCCAAACGGCGGCAGCACGAAGAGGCCCACCAGCGCCAGCGCCAGGCTGGCCGCAATGGCCTGCCACGACGCGCCGCCCTGCTTGGCCGCCGCCGTGCCCAGCCCCAGGTCCACCACCACGCCTAGC
>JBBRZY010000431.1:0-4844 GCA_038252885.1 Anaerolineales bacterium
ACTACCGGCCAGACTCTGATCCAGAATCGCCTAGTACCGTCACAAACTCCCGCCCATAAGACATACTCATGGGAACCCGAATCCCGTCGGGTCCGCTCTGCACGCTGAGCACCATTGCACGACCAAGGCCAAGTGAATGTTCCCTTAGCCGAAATGCAAAGCACTCCGTGATCTCAATCACGGAGTGCTTTTTGTTCGTCGGGCCGGTCGGTGCCGCCCCTGGGGTACCCTGGCGTGGACCCCGCTTACCTGTTAAACTCCATCCATGTCGGCGTTCGGGCCGCCCTGTGTGCCCGGCCCTCAGTGGGGATCAACAGCCTCATGCCTCCAAAATCAGACAACAAGCAACCGAAATCGCAAATCCGGCGGCTGCCAGTGGCCGTGCTGGCCGGCGCGCTGGGGTTGGCGTTGGCCATCACGCTGCTGGCCGGCTTCGGCCCCGCCTATGCCCGGCCGTTGGCCACGCTGCACACCGTCACCACCACCGCCGACAGCGGGCCCGGCTCACTGCGCGCCGCCCTGGTGGCGGCCGGCGACGGCGACACAGTGGCCTTTACCCTGCCCATCAGCAGCGTAATTGTGGTTGCCAGCGAGCTAACGGTCACCACCGCCATCACGATTGACGGCGCCACCGCCACCAACCTGACCCTCAGCGGCGGCGGCGCGACCCGCGTGTTCAGCGTCACCGCGCCGCTCGACCTGCGCGGCCTAACCGTCACCGCCGGCGCCGCGACCGGCCCCGGCGGCGGGTTAAACAGCACCCGCGCCGTCACGCTCACCGCCGTCACTTTCCTCTTAAACACTGCGCTGGGGCGGGGCGGCGGGCTGTATACCGACCAGACACTGGTCGCCACGGCCGCCAACTTCCTGACCAACACCGCCGATGGGGGGCGCGGCGGCGGCAGCTACGCCCTGGTCAGCGCCACGCTCGTCGATGGCTTATTCCTGAACAACCAGACGCTCGGCGTCTTCAGCGGCGGCGGCCTGGGCACTTCCGGCAGTGCGTTTATCACCGGCACCCAATTCATCAGCAACACGGCCGGCGACTCGGGCGGCGGGCTGCGCGCCTCGACCGAGGCCGTGTTGACCAACGTGCTCTTGCGCGATAACTACGCCCTGACCGAAGGCGGCGGCCTGTTCGTCAATCCGGGCGGCGCGACGATCTCTGGGACACAGTTCATCGCCAACCAGGCGGGCGGCGACGGCGGCGGCGCGAAGGTCCTGGCCGGCGTCACGCTGGTGGGCGGCGCCTTTCTGAGCAATACCACCGGCAGCAATGGCGGCGCCGTCTACGCGGCGAATGGCCTGGCCTTCTCGGGCACGGTCTTCGCCGAGAACACGGCTGTGACCGATGGCGGCGGCCTGTACGCCATCGGGGGGGCGGTGGTGGGTGAGGGCGGTCTGCTGCGCGGCAACACCGCCGGCGATGACGGCGGCGGGCTGACGGCCGGCGCCGGCGCGCTCCTCACCAACACTCAAATCATCAGCAACAGCGCCGTTGCTGACGGCGGCGGGCTGCACCTGGAGGGGGGCGGCGGGCGGCTCGTCAACCTGGTGGTCGCCCGCAACACCGCCGGCGGCAGCGGCGCGGGCCTGGCCCTGGCCGCCGCCCAAGTGGTGGTGATCCACCTGACCGTCGTCGACCCGGCCGGCAACCCTGGCGCGGCGATTGCGGTGCAGGCTGGCAGCGTCGTGCTCACCAACACCGTGCTGGCGGGCCACGCCATCGGCCTCGATCTGCTGGGCGGCGCGGCGTCCGAGGACTATACGCTGTATGCCGGCCTCACCATCACGGCCACGGCCGGCGTGGTGCACGGGGCGCACAGCCGCACCGGCAGCGCCCAATTCGTCAACGCGGCGGCCGACGACTATCATCTGGGGTTCGGCAGCGCGGCCACCAACGCCGGGGTAGACGCCGGCCTCACCTTTGACTATGACGGCCAGGCGCGCCCCTACGATGGCGCTTTCGACATCGGCGCGGACGAGCGTTACGGGCCGGCCGGAGTGCTCGTCTTCCTGCCGTTGGTCACGCGCTAGCGGCGGCGCAGGCCGGTCATTGGCACGGGGACGCCGCTGGACGCGGTGGTGCTCGGCTGGCCGGGCGCGCCCAGCCGGCGGCATTGTCGGCTACAATCACGCCCGACCCAAATTCTGATGACGAAAGACCGGCATGACTAACGACCCTCGCTCTGGCTTCTATCGCAGCCCCCTCTACGGGCCTTACTTTCGCACGGTGCGCGCCCTGCAAGCGGCGCGGCAGTGGCTGTATGACCTCGGCCCGCGGCTGCGCGAGCGCCTGGGCGGCCACCCGCCTGCGCCCTCGCCCCGGCTGATGCACTTCGTCACCGGCACCACTGACCTCAACTGGTTTCTGCAATCGGGCCGGCGCGGCGCGCTGAGCATCGAAGCCATGCTCGCGAAGAACAAGCTGGCCCTCAAAGACTTCCGGGCCGTGCTCGATTTCGGCTGCGGCATCGGGCGCGTCATCCGCCATTGGGACCACCTGCGCGGGCCGCAGCTCTTCGGCTGCGACTACAACCCCGAGCTGATTGCCTGGTGCCAGCAGAATCTGAAGTTTGGCGAGTTCCAGGTCAACCCGCTCGAAGGGCGGCTGGACTATGCCGACGGGCAGTTTGATCTGATCTATGCCCTCTCGGTCTTCACGCACCTGACGCTGCTGCAGCAGGACTTTTGGATGCAGGAGCTGGGGCGCTGCCTGCGGCCGGGTGGCTACCTGCTGATCTCGACCCACGGCGAGTACTATCTGCGCGACCTGAACGCCGAGCAGCAGGCCGCCTTCCACGCCGGCGAGCGGCTGGTGTTCGGCGGCGACCAGGCCGGCACCAACGTCTGCACCACCTACCACTCGCCCGCCGCCGTCCGCCAACACCTGGCCACCGGCTACACCATTGTCGACTTCGTGGCCGAAGGCGCGCTGGGCAACCCCAAGCAAGACTACTGGCTGCTGCGCAAGCCCTCGGGCTGAGTCGTGGGCCTCGCCTTCGCGCAGCTTCACACCCACTCCTACTATTCCCTGCTGGAGGGCGTGGCCTCGCCCGCCCAACTGGCCGAGGCGGCGGCGCGGGCCGGGCAGGGCGCGTTGGCCCTCACCGACACGCACGCGCTGATCGGCGCGGTTGAGTTCTACGACGCCTGCGTGGCCCAGGGGGTGCGCCCGCTGCTGGGGCTGGAGCTGGCCGTGCTGCCGCCGGCCGGCTGGCTCGACCCGCGCCCCGGCCAACTGGTGCTGCTGGCCTGCGACCTGGCCGGCTGGGGCAGCTTGTGCCGCCTCAGCAGCACGGTGCAGACCACGCCCGACCGTGACCCCACGCTGGGCTTGCCCTTCGACGCGCTCGCCCGCGAGGCGAACAACCTGCTGTGCCTGACGGGCGGCCACGCGGGGCTGGCGAACCGCCTGGTGGCCGAGGGCCAAGCGCCAACCGCCACGCGCTGGCTGCGGCAACTGCGCGATGTGTTCGGCGACCGGCTGTATGTGGAGCTTGCGCCGGCCTGGCCCGCCAACGGGCAAAGCGAACTCGAACTGAACGGTGCGCTGGTCGGGCTGGCGCGGCAACTGCGCCTGCCCTTCGTCGCCACCGGCAACGTCCACACCCTCACGCCCGCCCAAGCCAACTTGCAGCGCACATTGACGGCCATGCGCCTGCTGACGCCGCGCGACAGGCTGCCGCGCGAGGCCGCCGCGCCCCCCAACAGCCACTTCCTCGACACCAGCGCCATGCTGCGCCGCCACGCGGCCTGGCCCGAAGCTGTAGGCCAGGCCGCCGAGATCGCCAACCGTTGCCGTTTGGAACTGCCGCTGGGCGTGCCGCACTATCCAGAGATTCCGCTGCCGGCCGGCGAGACGGCGGTGGGCGCGCTGCGACAGCGGGCCGAGGCCGGAGCCGTGCGCTTATATGGCGGGGTGACGCCCGCCATTCAGGCCCGCCTCGACCACGAGCTGACCGTCATCGGCGACCGGGGCTACGCGCCGCTGTTCCTGATCATGGAAGAGATCATGGCCTACGCGCGCCAGACCGGTGTGCCCACCTCGTCGCGTGGGTCGGCCGCCTCGTCGCTGGTGGCGCACTGCCTCGACATCACCTCGCCCGACCCCTTGCGGCTGAACCTGTACTTCGAGCGCTTCCTCAACCCGGCTCGCACCTCGCCGCCCGACATCGACACCGACCTGTGCTCGGTGCGGCGCGACAGCGTGATCCGCCATGTCTACGACCGCTACGGCGACGAGCGCGTGGCGATGGTCGCCACGATCCAGCGCTTCCGCGAGCGCTCGGCTATGCGCGAGGTGGCCAAGGCGCACGGCTTCACGCCGGCCGAGGTCAAAGACCTGGCGGACGGATTGCCGCAGCGCTGGTGGGGGCCGGCGGCCGAGGCCCGCCCCGCGCCCGCCCCCGGTGAAGACCCACTGCTCGCCGGCCCGTTCGGCTTGCTGGCGCGCGCCCACCCCGATGACCGCCACCGGGCCGTGTTCCAACAGGCCACCGAGGTGCTCGGGCTGCCGCGCCACCTGTCGGTGCATCCGGGCGGCGTCGTCATTGCCCCCGGCGCGCTGACCGACCTGGCCCCGCGCCACCTGGCCAGCAAGGGCGTGGAGATCACACAGTTTGATCTAAGCTCGGTGGCGCGGCTCGGCCTGGTGAAGATTGACTTGCTGGGCATTCGCGGGCTGACGGTTTTGGGCGACGTGGCCCCCCTCGTCACCGCCACCGCCACGCTTGTGCCGGCCGACGCCCTGCCACTGGCCGCGCTCGAAGCCATCCCCGGCGATGACGCGGCCACGCGCGACACGGTGCGCAACGGCCGCACGATTGGGTGCTTTCAGATCG
>JBBRZY010000432.1:0-4843 GCA_038252885.1 Anaerolineales bacterium
CCTCGCCGCGGCGCGGGTGGCGATCTTAGGGCTGGGGTTGATGGGGGGCTCCCTGGCCCTGGCGCTGCGCGGCCACTGCGGCGAGGTACTGGGTTACGACGTCAATCTCGAAGCGCTGGCGTGGGCCGGGGCGCACGGCGTGGTCGACCGCACCGTGCCGCTCGACGTTGCCCTGGACGCGAATATCGTCATCCTGGCCGCGCCGGTACGCGTGATCTTGGCGCAGTTGGCCGAGTTGGCGCTCCGTCCGCCGCCTGCTCACCCCACGCTGCTGCTCGACCTCGGCTCCACCAAGACCGAGATCGTGGCCGCGATGGCGGCGCTGCCGGCCGGCTGGCATGCCGTCGGCGGGCACCCCATGTGCGGCAAAGAAGTCAGCGGCCTCCAGCACGCCGAGGCCGGCCTATTCCGCGACAAGGTCTTCATCCTCTCGCCCCTGCCCTCGGCGGCGCTCGGCGCGCGGCGGTTGGCCGAGGCCGTGGTGGCGGCCTGTGGCGCGCGGCGAATTCTGCTCCCGCCTATGCAGCACGACACGCTGGCCGCCCTCGCCAGCCATCTGCCCTACGTGGTCGCCGCCTTGCTGGTGCGCGTGGCCGAGGCCGCCGATGACCCGACGTTGTGGACCATGGCGGCCTCTGGCTTCCGCGACACCTCGCGCCTGGCCGCCAGCGACCTGACCATGATGGTCGACATCCTGCTCACCAACCGCGCCGCTATCCAGGGCACGCTGGACGACTACCGCGCCGAGTTGGACGCGCTGAGCGCCCAGATTGCGGCCGGCGACCCCGCGGAACTGCGGGCCTACCTGGAAGTCGCCCAGCACCGCCGCCGCCAACTCTTTCAGCCACCGCCCGGAGCCTGAGCGTGCCTGTGTTGCCTGCCCAACTCGCCATCGAGCCAATCAACCGTCCCCTGGCGGCCGTGGTGCGCGTGCCCGGCTCCAAGAGCCTGACCAACCGCGCACTGGTCGTGGCCGCGCTGGCCGCAGGTCGCACGCTGCTGCGCGACGCGCTGTTCTCGGACGACTCGCGCTACTGCGCCGAGGCGCTGGTGCAGTTGGGCATTCCGCTGGATCGTGATGCCGCCGCCCAGACCGTGGTGATCGAAGGGCAGGGCGGCCGCCTCCCCGCGGTCAGCGCCGAACTTTTCCTCGGCAACTCCGGCACCTCCACGCGCTTCCTCACGGCGCTGCTCACGCTCGGCCACGGCGACTACCAGGTAGATGGCAGCCCGCGCCTGCGCGAACGCCCGCTCGATGACCTGCTGACGGCGCTCACCCAGTTGGGCGCACAGGTCGAGAGCGCCACTGGCTGCCCGCCGGTGCGCGTGCGCGCCTCCGGCCTGCCCGGTGGCCGGGCCACGGTCGGCGGCGAGGTCAGCAGCCAATTCCTCAGCGGCCTTTTGCTCTCGGCCCCTTACGCGCAGACGCCGGTCGAACTGGTCGTCAGCGGCACGCTCAACTCGGCCCCGTATGTGGACCTGACCATTGGTGTGATGGCCGACTTCGGCGTCACGGTCGAGCGCGACGGCTACGCGCGCTTCCGCGTCACGCCGCAGCGCTACGTGGCCCAGCCAGAGTACGTGATCGAGGGCGACGCCTCAGCCGCCTCTTACTTCTTCGCCGCCCCGGCGCTGGTGGGTGGCACGGTGCGCGTCGCCAACCTCGGCCGCCGCGCGCGCCAGGGCGACGTGGCGTTTGTGGATGTGCTGGCCGAGATGGGCTGCGGGGTGGCTGAGATCGATGGCGGCCTGGCCGTCAGCGCCCCGCCCGACGGCAACCTGCACGGCGTGGACGTGGACATGCGCCACATCCCCGACACGGCCCAGACGCTCGCGGCCGTGGCCCCCTTCGCGTCCACGCCGACGCGCATTCGCGGCATCGCCTCCGCCCGCCACAAAGAGACTGACCGCGTCAGCGCCATGTGCGCCGAACTGCGCCGCCTGGGCGTGGCCGTGGACGAGCACGCCGACGGCCTGACGATTTACCCCGCTGCCGCAATCCAGCCGACCACGGTGCAGACCTACGACGACCACCGCATGGCGATGGCCTTGGCGCTGATCGGGCTGCGCGCGCCGGGCGTGGTCATTGACAATCCCGCCTGTGTGTCCAAGACCTTCCCCGAGTACTTTGCCGTGCTCGACACGCTGCGGCCGGTATAATCAGCGCCATGCAGCTTGCGCTTCTTGGTTACCCGCTCGGCCACTCGGTTTCGCCCGCCATGCACACGGCGGCGCTGGCCGAGTTGGGCCTGACCGATTGGACCTACCAGCCTTGGCCGGTCGCGCCGGAGTATCTGCCCGCCGCCATCGCCCGCCTGCGCGAGCCCGACTATGCTGGGGCCAACGTCACGGTGCCGCACAAGGCCGCGGTGATGGCGCATCTGGACGGCCTGACGCCGGTGGCCGAGGCCATCGGCGCGGTCAACACGATTGTCAAGCACGAGGGGCGTTTGCTCGGCCACAACACCGACGCCGCTGGGCTGCTGGCCGACCTGTACAAGTTCGATGTCAAGCTGACCCGCCGGAATGCCCTGATCCTGGGCGCGGGCGGGGCGGCGCGGGCGGCGGTGGCGGCTTGCTTGGGCGTGGGAGCTAAAGTGCGCGTGCTCGCCCGCCAGCGCGCCCAGGCCGAGGCGTTGCAATCCCTTGGCGCGCTGGATATTTACGAGTGGTCGCCCCTGGGCTGGCTGGCGGCAACAGAGGGCGTCAGCCTGGTCATCAACGCTACTTCGGTTGGCATGTCGCCCAAAGTGGACGCTTCGCCCTGGCTGGCTGGCACGCCTTTCCCACCGGCGGCTTTTATCTACGATTTGGTTTACAACCCGGCCAGCACGCGCCTGACCCAGGCCGCCACGGCCGCTGGTCTGCGCGCCGCGACCGGGCTGGGCATGTTGGTGGAGCAGGGGGCGCTGGCGCTGGAACGCTGGACCGGCCAGACTGCGTCGCGCGCCACCATGCGCCGCGCTGCCGACGCCGCGCTGGCTACCATTCACGCTGTGCCCGCCACCTAAGCCGCGCGCCTCAAGAAAGGCCCGTTCGATGCCACTACGTATGCTTACCGCCGGAGAGTCGCACGGCCCGCTGGTGCTGACGATCCTCGAAGGGATGCCGGCCGGCGTGCCGCTCTCCCCGGCCGACCTCAACCCAGACCTGGCCCGCCGCCAGGGTCTCAGCGCCGCCGGCAAGCCGCACCCCGGCGCCAGCCCGCGCATGAAGATCGAGCACGACACGGCCGAGATCGTCAGCGGCGTGATGGCCGGGCACACCATCGGCGCGCCGATTGCGGTGCAGGTGCAGAACCTCGATCATGCCAAGTGGCAGGGCAAGGCCATCGCGCCCATGACCATCCCGCGCCCCGGCCACGCCGACCTGACGGGCGCGCTCAAGTACGGCTACGACGACCTGCGCCAGAGCCTGGAGCGCGCCTCGGCCCGCGAGACTACGGCGCGCGTGGCCGCTGGGGCCATCTGCCGCCACCTGTTGGCGCAGTTTGGCATCCGCGTGGGCAGCTATGTCACCGAGATTGGCGGCGTTATGGCCGACCTGAGCGCGCTCTCGCTCGAAGAGCGCTTGGCCGCCGCGCACGACTCGGAGATGAACTGCCCCACGCCGGCGGGCACCGACGCCATGCGCGAGCGGGTGCAGGATATCATCCGCGCCAAAGACACGCTCGGCGGCGTGTTCGAGGTGGTGGCCCTCGGTGTGCCACCGGGCCTGGGCAGCCATGTGCACTATGACCGCCGCCTCACCGGCCGCTTGGCGGGCGCGCTGATGAGCATTCACGCCATGAAGGGCGTCGAGATTGGCACAGCCTTCGCCAACGCGCGCCTACCCGGCACACAGGTGCACGACGAGATCATCCGCGATGAGGCCGGTTTACTCACCCGCCGCACCAACCGCGCCGGCGGCCTCGAAGGCGGCATCACCACCGGCCAGCCGCTCGTGCTGCGCGTGGCCATGAAACCCATCTCGACCACCCTCAACCCGCTCGCCTCGGTGGACCTCGCCACCGGCCAGCCCGCTACCACCGACTATGAACGCTCCGACTTCTGCGCGGTCCCGCGCGCCGGCGTCGTGGGCGAGGCCATGGTCTGCCTGGTCCTGGCCGACGCCCTGCTCGAAAAGCTCGGCGGCGACTCCCTGGCCGAACTCCAACCGCGTTTCGCAGCCCTTCGCCAAGCCCGCCTCGAGGATGTGCTCCAAGCCGGCGAGCCGCGCGTCTGGTGGCCCTAGGTTGTCCATGAATCTCGTCCTCGCCGGCCCGCCTGGCTCTGGCAAGACCACGCTCGGCGCGGCGGCGGCCAAGGCATTGGGTCGCCCCTTCATTGACGGTGACGCCTGGATCGAAGCCCACTGGGGCCGCCCCGTGCCCGACTACTTTGCGACGGGCGAGGCCGACTTGTTCCGCGCGCGCGAGGTGGAGGCCTACCGCACCCTGGCCGAACAGCCGGCCCAGGTCATCGCCACAGGCGGCGGCGCGCTGCTCAACTCGCGCACCCGCGCCGCGCTCGAACGCAGCGGCGTCCTCATCGGCCTCACCGCCCCGCTCGACGCACTGGTTGAGCGCGTGGACGTTCCCGGCGGCCCCACGCGCCCGCTGGTCGCCGGTGACACGCGCGCCCGCCTGGCTGCGCTGCTGCGCGACCGCGCGATGCTCTACACTTCATTCGGCAATCTGGTTGACACCGCTGGCCCGCTGGCCGAGACATTGGCCGCAGTCTTGGCCGCCTACGCCGCTGCGCAAGGTGGCCCGCGCTTCGAGCTAATCGGCACCTCGGCCTTTTACGGGCGTGGCCTGCTAGCCCGGCTGCCCGACCTGTTGGCCGCCAAGGGGTTGCGTGGA
>JBBRZY010000433.1:0-4831 GCA_038252885.1 Anaerolineales bacterium
CCGGTGTGCCACCCAGCCCGCGTTTTTTGTCGGCACTTGCAGACGGCTGCGACAGGCAGAACGGGGGATGCGCGCTGCGCGCTGATCACACAACGTGCCGCGCGCTCATCACACAACGTGCCGCGCGTTCACCGCACAACGTGCCGCGCGCTCATCGCACAACGTGCTGCGCGTTCATCACACAACGTGCCGCGCGCTGATCACACAACGTGCCGCGCGCTGATCACACAACGTGCCGCGCGCTGATCACACAACGTGCCGCGAGTTCATCGCACAACGTGCTGGTGAGATTTGTTGCTCGTCTAATCTTGTCTCGGGCCTGCGCGTGACGTTTGAATTGGCCTGTGATGACTCCCGCCTGACTGCCCCATCCAACCTCGCGCCCCCTCACCCCATTCGTGTAATTGGTGTAATTCGTGGCCGAAGGTTTTCCGCCTGCGCGCCTCACGGCTCCAGCGCCGGGCTGAACCCGCGCCGGTGCTCAATCACGCCCCAGTCGGCGAGCGGCCAATAAATTAGCAGCGCGCGCGCCTCGATGGCGCTGCGGTGCACCGGCCCCCAGATGTGCGAGTCGGACGAGTCGTTGCGGTTGTCGCCCAGCACAAAATACTCGTCGGCGGCCAGCGTCCAGGCGCCGGTGTAGTCGGGCGCGGACAGCACATACGGCTCGGCCAGCGCCACGCCATCCACGCGCACGATGCCGCCCGCCACCACCACGCTCTCGCCGGGCAAGCCGATCAGCCGCTTGATGAAGGCAATGGCTGGCTCGGGCGGCGGATGCACCACCACCACGTCGCCCCGGCGCGGCGGGCCGAGGTGGTAGACCACCCGGTCGGCCAGCACGAACTCGCCCGTGTGCAGGTTGGGCTGCATGCTCGGCCCATCCACCCGGAAGCGGCCCGTGCCGTACTCCATGGCTGCGTACATGAGCAGCGCCAGCCCGACCGTTTCCACCAACTGCCACCACACCGGTCGCGGCTTGCGGTGCGGGGGCAGGGCGTCGGCCGCCTCCGGCGCGGCCTGGGCCAGCGCCCGGCGGTAGGCCACGGCCATGCCCAGCGGCAGCGCCACTAGCTCGGCCCAGCGCACCAATCCGGCCGCATCGGCGCCGGCCACTGGATAGAGATAGTGGCCGACGTAGCCGAGCAGCAGCAGGCCGACCACTGCGCCGCCGACCCAGGCCCGCCGCTGGGCCTCGCGCAACAGCGCCACCAGCAGCAGCGCCAGCGTGGCCAGCGTCCACAGCGTCTCGCTGCGCTGGCCGTTGTAGAACGTGGCCCCGGCCTGCACCGCGCCGGCCCACTGCGCCCAGGTGAGCGCCAGCGCCACCACCGCCCCCGCGCTCAGCGCCAGCAGTGACAGGTCGGCGCGGGCCTCGGGCTTGGGCTGCGCCAACAGCCAGCCCAGCACCAGCGCGCTGATCAGCGCCACGGCGCGTTCGAGCGGCGGCAGGACGACCAGCGCTTCGGGCGTGTGGGGGGGGATGAGCAGCACCGCCGCCAGCAGCAGGCTGTGCAGCGCCAGCAGTGCGTTGCCGGCCAGCACCACCCGCAAATAGACGCTCTGGCGGTTGGCCCACCAGCGGCGCAGCGCCGGGGCCGTGGGCAGTTGCAGCGCCGCCAGCAGCCCCAGGTGGTAAAGCCAGCTCCACGGGGGAGCGATGAGCAGAGTTAGGAGAATTGGCAACGGACCCAGCACCTGATTCTGGGCAGATGTCGCTTTGCGTAACGGATGTAGCGGATATGCTGCGTGGTAGCGAGGGCGATCATATACCAACGGGCTGCTTACAGTTTAGGGGCTTGGTCGAGGCCGCTCCGGCTTTAGACCTGTAGGCGCTTGATAGCCGGCCGCCCCCGAGTCCCCCCGAGTCCCCCGATTCCCCCGAGTCCCTAGTACGCGGTCCCGGCTACCACAACGATCTTGGGCTTAGTCCTCGCTCAGCGCGCCGGCAATTTCGCGCAGGGTGAAGGCGCTCTCGGGCAATTGCACCGGGCTCACGTGGGCGGCCAGCAGCGCGCGGGCCTCGACGGCCTGGGCGGGGTCGTGGGTCGCCAGCAGCGCCAACGCATACTCGGCCGCGAAGCGCGCCCGGATAACAGGGTTGCCGTCGCGCTCGCGGCTATGCCAGGCGGCCCCGGCATGCTCCACCGCGGCCGCCGGCTGCCCGGCCAGCCGCAGCGCCCGCGCCAAACTGCGTTGGGCCTCGGTGCGCACGTCGAAGGCGTTCACCTCGCGCGCCAGGTCGAGCGAGCCCAGCGCGGCGTGTTGGGCGGCAGCCAGCTCGCCCATTTCTACCAGGTTGTCGGCGCGCTTCCATTGAATTTCAGACAGCGCGTTCTTCAGGCCGTAGCCCTGGGCCACCGTCTCGGCCTCGGCGAAGGTCTGGGCCGCGACCGAATGCTGCCCGGCCAGCATCTGCGCCTGGCCCAAGTTAGACAGAGTCTGGGCCAGCACCGGGGCGGCTTCGGCGTGGCGGGCGCGCTCGGCGGCGCGGCTGAGGTGCTCAATGGCCTCGGGGAACCGACCGCGATTGCGCTCTAGGCGGCCCAGGTTGTTGCGGCCGGTGGTCAGGCCGAGGCTGTCACCCAGCGCCTCGCGCAGCCCCAGGCTGAGTGAGAAGTAGTTGTGGGCCGTTTCGATATCATCCTGGACGGCGGCCAGGAGGCCCAAGTTGGAGTAGGCATTGGCCGCGCCGCCGCGATTGCCGTAGGCCTGATACAGCGCCAGCGCCTCGCGCACCGACTGCGCCGCCGTCTCTAGCTCGCCCGACCGGTTGGCCATGCCGCCCAGCAGGTTGAGCGTTTCGGCTGCCAACTCGGGGTGGCGGCGGCGGTCAACGCCGCGCAGCACTTGCTCGGCCTGGGTGCGGGCGCGCTGGACCTCGCGCATGTCGAACAGCACCTGCGCCATGGTCAACTCAATCGTCCAGGCCTCGCGCTCGGCCTCCTGCGTGGCGCTGGGCAGCGCGGCGCGCGGCTCGGGCGGCGGCCCGTTGGCCCCCGCGCCCGAGAGCGCGCTGGCCGGCACGGCGCCGGTGGTCAGCACCTGGCGCGCGGCGTGCAGATTTTCCAGCGCCCCGTTGAACTCGCCCAGCCGGCGGCGCGCCACCGCCAAGCGCCGCAGCGCCCCGGCGTGCAACTCGGCCGGCAGATCGAACACCGGCGTATCCACCAGCGGGCGCAGGTCGCCAGCCGCGGCGGCCGGGTCGCCCAGGCCCAGGTGCACATCCGACAGGCCGAGCACAATGGTGGCGTTCAGACGCGGCTGCGGCTGGCCCTGCGCGTTGAGCAGCTCGCGGGCCTGTTGAAAATACGTCAGCGCTTCGGTCAGCGCGTGGCGCGCGGCGGCCGACTGCCCGGCGCGCACCGCGAAGCCCAGCGCCCGTTCGCGCAGGCTGCTGTGGCCAAAGTGGTGCGCCAGCAATTCTACGTTCTCGGCCTGGGCCTCCGGATAGAGTGACTCGAGCGCCTCGCCCGCGCGCTGGTGCAGCACGCGCCGCTTGCTGGTCAGCAGCGTGGCATAAATGGTCTCGCGCGTCAGCGTGTGCTTGAAGCGATAGAGCAGCGGCTGTTCGGGGTCGGCCGGCAGCAGCCAGCCGCGCTCGACCAGCTCGCTTAAGCGGCGGGCCACGGCCGGGCCAGCCACAATGTGATGGAGGACCGTGTGGTCGAAGCGCTCGCCCAGCACCGCCGCCGCTTGCAGCACATGCAGCGTGTCGCTCGGCAGCAGGTCGAGCCGCCGCAGCAGCAAGTCACGGAAGTTGCTGGGCATGCGGCGCAAACCGCTGTCGGCCTGCGCGCCGCCGGGCGGGGTGGGCAGCTCCGACGCGCCCTCGCCCGCGTCGACGGGCGTGCTCTCGGCCGGGGCCAGGTGCCAGGCTCCGGCCGCCTCCCACAGCCAGCCGCTCTCGATCAGGAAGCGCGTGGCCTCCTCCAGCGCCAGCGGGTGCCCGCTGAACGGGGCCAGCAGCTTCCACAAGCCGGCCGGCGGCGTGGCGCTGTTGAGCAGGGCGCTCACCAGCGCGTGGCTATCGGCCTCGCTCAGGCTGGCGAAGGCGAGCGAGATAAAGTGATCTTGGCCCAGGCGCGCGGCCTTGCTCACCAAGGCGCGGTGCGGGCCGGGCATCTCCGCGCGCGCCACCAGCATTAGCATGATCGGGGCCTCCTGCGTCAACGGCAGCAGGTAGTCTACCAAATCGAGCGAGCTTAGATCGAGCCAGTGAATGTCTTCGATCACCACCAGCACCGGGCGCTGGGCCGCGACTTGCAGCAGCATGGCCCGCACGCGCGCGAAGATTTCTTGGCGCAGGGCCACCGGCGGCAGGTTGCGCAGCAGGTGGTCGTCGGCCTCGTCCGGCGGGCGCAGGCCCAGCAGGCTTTGCAGTTGGTGCACGGCCGGCAGCTCCGGCAGCACGCCCTGCTCGAGGATGCTCATCAGCGCCCAGTAGCTCAGGCCGGCGCGGAATGACTCGCACTTGCCCACCAGGCACCACACGTCGGCCTGGGCGTAGGCCAACATCTGGTCGAGCAGGCGGGTCTTGCCCATGCCGGCTTCAGCTTCCAGGTAGATGACCGTGCCGCGCTGCTCGCGCCGCAGTTTGTCAATCGCGCCGGTCAGCTTTGCCAACTCGGTCTGCCGGCCGATCAGGTTGGGGCTAGAGCCTGGCACCGGCTGCGCCAGCCGCGTGCCCGAGCGCACCTGGCCCACCAAGAACGCCGCGCCGGGCAAATGGGCCTCGTCCACGGCCGGGCCGGTGACGGGCTGCAATTCGTACTGGGCGCGCACCAACTGCGTCAGCTCGCCGGTGACGCCGATGGCGTTGCCGACCGCC
>JBBRZY010000434.1:0-4812 GCA_038252885.1 Anaerolineales bacterium
CGCCAGCCCAATCGGCCCGGCGCCTACAATCGCCACTGTGTCGCCCGGCTTGATCTGCCCATTGAGCACCCCGCACTCAAAACCGGTCGGCAGAATATCGCTCAACATCACGAGCGCTTCTTCATCGGCGCCATCGGGAATGGCATAGAGGCTGTTGTCGGCGAACGGGATGCGCACATATTCGGCCTGCGTCCCATCAATTAGATTGCCCAGGATCCAGCCGCCGCCGTTCTCGCAATGCGAGTACATGCCCTTCTTGCAGTTGCCGCAGCGCCCGCACGACGAGACGCACGAAATCAATACGCGATCACCCACCGCGAAGCTGGCCACACTCGCACCGACCTGCTCGACCACGCCAACGCCCTCGTGCCCCAAGATTCGGCCGGGAGTCACGGTGGGCAAGTCCCCTTTGAGGATATGCAAGTCAGTTCCACAAATCGTCGTCTTCGTGATCTTGACGATGGCATCGGTCGCCTCTCGGATGCCCGGCTTAGGCTTGGCTTCCAGCGCGTATTGGCCTGGGCCGCGATACACCAGCGCTTGCATCGACGCTTGGCTCGAGGCCGCGCCGCCGATAGCCACCTGTGCCGGGGCGGACGTTTGTTGCGTCTTGTGCTTTTCTACGGGAGGCTGAGCAGTCGTCGTCATTGCGGTCTCATCTTTCGGGATAAGTGATCGGGTCGGCGACATTTGATTTTCAGGAAGGCCCGACGCATATGCATCGTTGGGACTTAAGGATCGCCGCGACACACGATCCAAAGTGTTCTTCACCAGTGCCAACCGCGCGGGTGGAGTGGGGCTCTGGCGCTAAACGGCGAACGAGTGTTGCCGCGAGCCGCCACTACTCTGCAATATCGGTGCCCGGCAGCGACCTTCGCGATTGGGTGAGTTGGCTCACGACCAGAAATCTGCGCCCTTTTCTTGCGCTCCGCGCCAAGTGGGTGGCCGTCCGACCGCAAGGCGTCCGAAGCGAGATTCTTAATCATAAGCAATAACTATATCGCTGCCCCGTCTCGATGACGACACAAGGTGCCTCGGGGCGGCCAATCTGCCCGCTCGCCGAGGCGAAGACGGGTCAAACGAGAGGCCGATGTGTGGCCAAGATCCTGAAACGGCAGCGCGTATTGCCCCCCCCATCGATGCTTGATCCCCGGCTGGCCGGGTGCCGACAGCGATTCTGCGGGAATAGGGTTGTGAAGTCTGCTTGATCGTGATATCCGTTATTCTGACCAGTTGGCTGTTAGGGGAGTCTTGTCATGAACCAGCGGCGATAGGCCCTGGGGTGCCGCCGATACTCCGCTTGCGCCCCCCCCGTAGGAGGAATGCATGTCTGATACCCAGAATATTATGGAGCGGCACGGCTGCATCGTGGATGGAACGATTTACGACGTGTTAGTGGTCTACAGCCCGAGCGGCGCATTCCTGGATTGCATCGTCATGAGTCCCGGCGGCGGGCACTGCATCAAAGGGTATGATCGTCCGTTAGTTGCCTGCGACCGACACAGCCAGGCGGAAGTTGACGCTGCCATCGCGACGCATTACCCTGGCCAGGAAACCGAAGAAGACCGCGAGGATAGGGACTAAGCTGGCTATGGTCATGCCCTTTACAAGAGAATTGAGTAGAGTTCAGGCGACCTTGGCCGGATAGGAAGGGCATGCTCACGCCTGCGGTGTGGGACTATTTTGGCACCGTGCGGCGCGCGTCGCGCTCCGGTTAGCACCACCGTAAACCGGAGCGCCGGGTATAAGCGGATCACGCGCCGCCATGGCCGGCAGTGTATTGCCCCTGGCGCGGGCCATGCGATACGGATTGACGAAGGGCGGTGCATCAATTGACGCCCGGCCGGAATGGTGACGGTCAGCGTACGGCACGACTTGAAATGTGAAAGTCTTCGTAATTTTGTTCTCCGCTAACCTGATTAATTGACTGCGAATCGAGGCTTGTCATGAACCAGGGAAACTTCAAGCATCCCAAGCAGCCGGCTGGCGCCAACCCAGACGATGATGCTCAGAATAGTCACTCAGACCCTTCGGCGACAGACCCGGGGGTTGCGGCTGATACGGCGCTAGAGCGCAAGGCTTTGAAGCGCGCCGCTGCTCCCGCCGCTTTGGCGGACCACGCGGCCATGGATCACACAGCCGCGCCACGCGTTGCCCAACCTGGTACGTCGGTCGATCATGCCGCGATGGGGCATGCTGGCATGGAGAACGCGGCGATAGGCCCCCCCGCGCCGGGTGCCTCCGGTGGTGGCGGTCATGCCGGCCACGGCGGCCATAGCGGTCACGAGGCGCTGTTCCGGCAGCGCTTCTGGGTCTCTCTCCTGCTCTCAGTCCCGGTGCTGCTGTACAGCCCGATGCTGCAGATGCTGTTCAAATTCTCCATGCCGGCCTTCCCCGGCAGCCAGTGGATTGAGCCGCTCTTCTCCATTGTGATCTTCATCTACGGCGGCGTGCCCTTCCTCCAAATGGCGGTGCCCGAGCTGCGGAGCCGCCGCCCCGGCATGATGACGCTGATCTCGCTTGCGATTTTGGTGGCTTTCATTTACAGCCTGGCCGTCCTGCTCGTGCTGCCGAACCAGATGGGTTTCTTCTGGGAACTTGTGACGCTGATCGACATCATGCTCCTGGGCCACTGGATCGAGATGCGGTCCGTGCGCCAGGCCTCCGGCGCGCTCAACGAACTGGCCAAGCTCATGCCCGATACGGCCGACCGCCTGGCTCCGGACGGCAGCGCTGAGACGGTGCCGGTGGCGCAGTTGCGCTTGGGCGACCTGGTGCTCGTCCGCCCCGGCGCCAATGTGCCCGTTGACGGCCAAGTGGTGGAGGGCCGCTCAGAGGTCAGCGAGGCCATGATCACCGGCGAGTCCAAGCCCGTCGGCAAGAACCCCGGTGACAAAGTCATCGCTGGGACACTCAATGGCGATGGCAGCCTGCGCGTGCGGGTGACAGCTACCGGCAACGATACCGCCTTAGCCGGCATCATGCGGCTAGTGCAAGAAGCTCAGCAAAGCAAGTCACGCACGCAGGTGCTGGCCGACAAGGCCGCCGGCTGGCTGTTCTACGTCGCCTTGGCCGTGGCCGCCCTGACCGCCATCGCCTGGACGGTGGCCATCGGCTTCAACGTGACCGTCATCGAACGCGTGGCGACGGTGTTGGTCATCGCCTGCCCGCATGCGCTGGGCCTGGCAATTCCGCTTGTCGTCGCGATCACCACGGCCCTGGGCGCCAAGAACGGCATTTTGGTGCGCGACCGCCTGGCGTTGGAAGCGGCCCGCCATATCAACATGGTGATCTTCGACAAGACCGGCACCCTGACGCGGGGTGAGTTTGGGGTGGTCGGCCTGGCCACGGCCGAAGGCTGGGACGACAATCGGGCCTTGGCGCTTGTGGCCGCCGCCGAGGGCGACTCGGAGCACACCATCGCGCGCGGCCTCCGGCGCAGCGCCGAGGAGCGCGGGTTGGCGTTGCCGGCCGTGACGGGCTTTGAAGCGCTGCAGGGCAGGGGGGTCAGTGCCCAATCGAATGGACAGGCGGTGCAAGTGGGCGGGCCGCGCCTGCTCGAGAGCTTGGCGCTGACGCTGCCCGCTGGTCTAGCTCAATTCGAACGGGCGGCCAGCGCCAAAGGCCAGAGCGTGGTGCACCTGGTGGTCGACCAACAGCCGGTGGCCAGCCTGGCCCTGGCGGATGTGATCCGCCCGGAGAGCCTGGAAGCGGTGAAGCGGCTGCACGCCATGGGGGTGGAAGTAGCCATGCTGACCGGCGACAGCCAGGCGGTCGCCACGGCGGTGGCCGACGAACTGGGCATCGATACGTTCTTCGCCGAGGTGCTGCCCGAGCACAAGGATGAGAAGGTGGCCGAGTTGCAGCGCCAGGGCAAGCGCGTCGCCATGGTGGGCGACGGCGTCAACGACGCCCCGGCGCTGACGCGGGCCGATGTGGGCATCGCCATCGGCAGCGGCACCGACGTGGCCGTGCAGTCGGCCGGCATCATCCTGGTCAACAGCAACCCGCTGGACGTGGTCAAGATCATCGCGCTCAGCCGCGCCAGCTACCGCAAGATGATCCAGAACCTGGCGTGGGCTACCGGCTACAACGTGGTGGCGCTGCCGCTCGCGGCCGGTGTGCTGGCACCCTGGGGCATCCTCCTTTCTCCGGCTATCGGTGCGGTGCTGATGTCCGTGAGCACCATCGTGGTCGCCATCAACGCACAGACCTTGCGAGGCGCAAATCTCGGGCGCGCCTAGACATTCGAGCGAATAGTCGATCTGGGACGTAGCCGAGCATCGCTGTCTTTACAACCTCCAGGACATTAAGCTGTGTCGCCATACGCGTCAGGCGTGAGTCGTCGAGACAAATGACGAACTGCGCCGCCACTGCTATCGGTTGTAATCCCTCTGGACTCAACAGGCCAGCGTGGCAAAGTCCAAGGCCTATAATGCATGGGCGCCATACAACCGAGCTTAACCCAACCCCAAGGGGCTGACCGTGGAACAATTCCTGACCGCCGAGACACTCGTTATTGAGCTGCTGCTCCTGGTGGCCCTGGTAGCGCTCGCGGTGCGCCGGCTGAACGTGCCCTACACCGTAGCGCTGGTGGTGGCTGGGCTCATCGTGACCTTGCAGCAGCCGGTACAGTTTGAGCTGCTGCCCGAGGTCATCCTGGCGCTCTTTGTGCCGCCGCTCGTTTACGAGGCGGCCTTTCACCTCAGCTTTGATCAATTGCGGCGTAATCTCACCAGTATCCTGGTGATGGCAATTCCAGGTGTGGTGATTACCATGCTGGTTGTCGGCGGCACGCTCAACCTGGCGACC
>JBBRZY010000435.1:0-4805 GCA_038252885.1 Anaerolineales bacterium
CGGCCGGGGGGTTCGATGGCGTTGGTGGACCAGGTGTGGTCCGTGGCGCGGGGGGGCGGGGGCCGTCTTCATGACCGCCGCCGGCCGCTTGGTTAGCGTTGTTTAGTGGATGGTGGCGGCCAACGTCAGCGCCGCGGCCGAGTCGCCGTAGGCGCTCAGGGCGTAGATGATGCCATCCTTGACCCACATCAGCACGTAGCGCTGCGGCACGCCGTCATCGGCGGGGCGGTAGATGAGGGTGCCGGTCACGCCGTCTACGCTCACCTGCTCGTAGCTGGCCGCGTTGCGCGGGATGGGCACGACCAGCGTCGAGGTCCAGTCCACGGTTTGGCTGAAGGCGTGGGCCTCGTCGGCCGACATGCCGGTGAATTGCAGGCCGAGTTCAGCCAGCGCGGCCACGTTTAGATCGGGCGGCGCGTTGACGCTGGGGCTGGGTACTTGCGCCAGCATCACACAGGTGTTGTGATCGTCCCAGTTGCCGTGCGCGGCGTCGGTCTCGAACTCGCCCGAGTTGGTCGAGTGGCAGCCGCCATAGGCCACCGTCACGGCGGTCGGAATTTCCACGCTGATCTGCGCACCGTCAAGCGAGGCGGGCAGTTGCAGGTCGCTGCGGCCGGCGGCATCCAGCACCGCCTGGGCGCGGGCGCGGTCGAGCGTCACGTCAAACGCCGCACCATCCTGCACCAGGTAAGTCGCCGCGCCGCTGGCCGCGCTCAGCCCGCGCACGGTGAAGCCCGCCAGTTGGCTGGCCGCGTCGGCGCTGTCGGCGGTGACCGGCTCGCCCGGCTGCTTGGTCACGTTGACGCTCTCGGCGAAGAGCTGGCTGATCTGTTCGGCGAGGTTTTGGTCGCCATTTAAGCTGCTGAGGCCGGTGATGTCGATTGGCACCACGGCGATCTGCTCGACGCGGAACAAGCTGAGGAATTCGCCGGCCCAGGCGCGTACCGGCGCAAAGCTGAAGGCCATCGCCAAAACTGCTACCGTTGCCAGCCCGGCCCACAATGAGCGGCGGGCCATGAGTGACTTCCACATAGTGTTGCCATCCTTTCGTTGCCGAACCTGAATAGCCTGCCGCGCCCGTTGAGCGGGCTGCGGCGCTTCCTGCCGGGTGGGCGCTAAGGCCGCCAACCGGGCCTGCACCCGCGCCGCTTGCTTGTTCACCGCCACTAGCCGCACCCGGCAGTCGGGGCATTCGGCCAGGTGGGCCACAAGTGCGGCGGCCCGTGTGTTGCTCAGCTCGCCATCGGCGTGGGCGCGTAGGTCTGCGTGTGAAACGTGCATCCGTCTTCTCCCCTAGCCGCCCTCCGGCGCGTCCGCCGGACCATAAGCTTCCTCAAACCGCGCCTCGGCCCGCTGCAGCATCGTGCCGATCGAGCCGGGCGCGACACCCAGCGCCGCCGCGAGTTCTTTGTAAGACAGCCCCGCTTGACGCAGCAGCAGCAGTTGGGCTTCGCGTTCCGGTAGTTGCTTCAGCGCCGCGCGCACGCGGGCGCGTTCTTCGGCCAACTCGGCCGCGCGGGCCGGGTCGGGTGGGGCGCTGGTCTCCAGGGCGGCAACACCGGCTTCCAGCTCGTAGCGCGTGCGGCGGCGGGCGGCGCGCAGGGCGTTGTAGCCCAACCGCAGCGCCACGCGGTACAGCCAACCGCCCAGGTTCTCACTGGCGGCCGGCGCGCGCTGCCACAGCCGCCAAAAGGTCTCAACCGTCAGGTCTTCAGCCTCGGCCCGCTTGCCGAGCAGCCGGAACAGTACGCCGTACACGCGGGTGTAGTGTTCGGAGAAAGCCGCTTCAAACGCGGCTTCGTGGTCGGCTGAGGGCGCCAATGGCGGCAAGCGATGTGTGTCTAACGGTTGGTGTGTAGCAGCCACGGCGACCTTCTACCATATAGACACCGCCGGGCGCCTGTTTGTGACAAGATCGGTCAGCGGTCGCAAAAGGCGCGCATAGCGGCCTCGCCGCTGGTCTCACCAATGGCGGCCAGCGTGCGCTCAAATTCGGCCACGGTGCGCTGGCGGGCGGCCACCAGCGAATAGGGAAACAAGGGGCCCGTATCCGGCCGGTCGAGGTTCATCCAGGCGTGGGAGTCCTTAGGCAAGATCAACTTGGCCACGCCGCGCAAGCCGGGCACAAATGACAGGGCCTCCCACGGCAGGTAGACGCGACCGGAGATCAGGCGCTTGTCCTTAAGCAAGTCCGGGTCCAGGCCATCCATCGCATCCGGCGGCGGCGCGGCTTGCTGCGCCAGCGCAAACTGGGCGTGCCACAGCGCCACGTAGTTTGAGTGCGAGTAGAAGTCCTGGGCAGCGTGTGTCAGCCGGCCAAAGGCAGCCCAGGCGGCGGCTGGGTCAGTGGCCTCCACCGCCGCGCGCCGCCACTGCTCCATGCAGGCCAGCGCTTCGGCAAACAGGCAGTCGTCGAAGTGCCAGGCGAAGTGCAGCAACCCGCTCAGCGAGTCCTGCCCGATGTTGCCCCGGTAGATCGCCTCCAGCGCGCGCGGTGAAACGCGCGCCCCCACTGCTTCGGCCAGCACCTGCCGGTGATAGATGGCTTCCACGTGCTTAGGTCCGCAGCCCAAGCTGGCGCTGCAGGCTGTCCATGTCGAAGTACATGCGCTCACCCAGAATTTGGCCGGCCTGCATGGGGAAGACGATGGTCAGCGGCAGGTGCACGGGCCGCCCGGTCGGGGCCAACCCAAACAGGTCGCCGGTGTGTGTGCCGACCAGCACCGACTCTTCGACTACGCCGCTCTCGCCGATGTACATGGCTTGCAAGTCAAAGATCACATCGGGCATCGAAACGAACAGCCCGCTGTAGAAGGCGGCAACGGCGGCTGGCCCGCGATGCTCTGCGCCGGTGGCCATAATGACGTACACCGGCTCGGCATTCAGCGTGGCCAGCAAGCCGTCAATCGAGCGGCGGTTCTCGGCGATGACGTGGCGCTGCCATAGGCGTTTGTTGGCGTGGATCAGGGATGACATGCCGGGTCCTTTGCGCTTGAACTCAATTGATGACCACGAAGTCGCGGATGGCGTCGAGCGTGGCCGGGCCGATGCCGCTGACGGCTAACAGATCGTCGAGTGTGGCGAACGGCCCATGCGCGGTGCGGTAGTCCACAATGCGCTGGGCCAGCGCCGGGCCGATTTTGGGCAGCGCCTCCAGTTCGGCGGCGGTGGCGGTGTTGAGGGCCACCGGCTGCCCGCTGCCGGCCGTCGGCGCTAGGCCGCCCTGTGGCCCGTTGGTGGCCTCTGGCCCGCCGCGCGCCGGCACTATGACCTGTTCGCCGTCGTGCAGCAGCCGCGCCAGGTTCAGGCCCTGCAAGTTGGCCTCGGCCGTTGCGCCACCCGCCGCCAAAATGGCGTCTTGCGCAATGCTGCCGGAGGCCAGGGAGTAGACACCGGGCGAGACGACTGCCCCAATCACGTGCACGCGCAGCGGCAGCGGCGTGGCCGGGTCTTGCAGCAGCACGGCCTGGCCCGTTGGCCGCCGGGCGACGACCAGGAACACAATCGTGGCTAGCATTGCCGCCAGCACCATGTAGCCTGCCAGGTTGCGCAGTCGTTGGCTTCGGGACATGCCGGGCATTATAATCCCGGCCTCTATCCCTGCCACCTCACACTCCTGGGAGCGAACACATGACGGGAACGATCATCAACATCGTCGCCGTGCTCATCGGCGGCGGCCTGGGCACGCTGGTGGGCGCGCGCCTGCCGCAGCGCCTGCGCGAGACGGTGCTGTGGGCGTTGGGCCTGTTCACCATCGCGCTGGGCGTCCAGAGCTTTTTGGAGACGAAAAATTCGCTGATCGTGTTGGGCAGTGCGCTGTTGGGCGGCTTGCTGGGCGAGTGGATCAATATTGAGGCCGGCCTCAAACGCCTGGGCGGCTGGCTGGAGAGCCGGTTCGCCCGCAGCGGCGACACCGACGCGACGGCGCGCTTCGTCAAGGGCTTTGTCTCGGCCAGCTTGATCTTCTGCGTCGGCCCGCTCACGATCCTGGGTGCTATCAAAGACGGCCTGACGGGCGACTACCAACTGCTGGCCGTCAAGTCGCTGCTCGATGCCTTTGCGGCGTTAGCGTTCTCGGCCACGCTGGGCGTCGGCGTGCTGTTCAGCGTGATCGTCATCCTGGTCTACCAGGGCGGCCTGAGCCTGCTGGCCGGACTGGCCCAGAGCGTGCTTACCACGCCGATGATCACAGAGATGTCGGCCACCGGCGGCTTGCTGATCATGGCGATAGGCTTCGGCTCGCTGCTGGAACTGCGGCCGATCCGCGTAGCGAATTACCTGCCGGCGCTCATCATTGCGCCCGTCATCGTCGCGATCCTGCACGCGCTGGGGGTGGCGGGTTTCTAGGCGCGCGCGTCGAGCCAGGCCACGATGTCGGCCAGCACCTCGCCGCGCCGCTCGGGCAGCTCGTTGTGGACTTCGTGATACAGTTCGGGGTAGACCTTGAGAGTCTTATCGGCGCTGCCGGCCGCCAAATAAAACTCGCGCGAGCCGTCGGGGTTCATGATGTGGTCTTCCGAGCCGTGGAAGATGAAGAGCGGATAGCGGAATTCGGCGGCGCGGGCCAGCACCTCGGCGCCATGGGTGAGGGCTTCGGCTCCCAGTTTCGCGGAAATCTGCGTGTGGCTGAGATGGCGCTCGGGCAGGTTGTCCATATGGGTGGTGTCGTGCGCCAGCGGCTGGCTCGCGTCGAGCCCGCTTGACATGGCGAAGTTCGGCCATAGTTTGCCAATCGCCAACGCGAGCTTCACTTTCCAGGGCGGCGGCATAAAACTCAGTCGCAGCCACGGCGCGCTGGCGATCAC
>JBBRZY010000436.1:0-4800 GCA_038252885.1 Anaerolineales bacterium
CCCTTGGGGGTGGGCGCGGGCCGGCGCGGCCGTACTTTGAGTCAAGCAGTGAATAAAAGAAAAGAGGAAGAGCCGGGGCTATTCGAGGTCTTTGGCCATGTTGACGTTGGTGACCTGGTAGCCGAGGCGCTCGTACAGGCGGCGCGCGCCGTGGTTGTGGCCGAAGACGTGCGGGCCGATGCGGGTGAGGCCCAAGGCTTTCACCCTGGCCTCGATCGCCAGCAGCGCCTGCGCGCCGTAGCCCCGGCCGCGATAGGCGGCGTCTACACTGAAGTCGTAGACGAAGGCCGTCGGCGGGTTGTCGCGCTCGGCAAACCAGATGACGCCAATCGGCCGCGCGGCTGAGCCCGGCTCGGGCGCGGCCAGGATGCTGTAGACATGCTGCTGGGGGGTGGCCGGCCCCTGGGGCAGTAATTCGTGGAAGTCGCGCTCAGAGCGGGCCAGCGCGGCCTCGGGCGACAGGCCGTTGTTGGCGGCCAGGTCGGCGGCGTATTCGCGGATGGCCTCCACCAGCCAGGCCCCGTAGGTCTCCGGCGTCATTGGCGCCAGTTCGATCACAGCTTCAGCGTTGGGCATTCGTTCCTCGCATTATTGACTCCCCGGCGGTGGCACGTAGCCGCCCGTGCCGTAGGCCAGGCCGAGCGTCGTCGCCAGGGCGGGCAGCAGCGGCTCGAGCGCTGCGCCGGGGCAGACGGTCTCGTCTGGCTGAAAGTCGCGGTGGCCGGCCAGGTGGGTCAGGCCATAGCGCGCGGTCAGGTCGGCGCCCAGCCCTTGCAGCGCGTCGAGCTGCGCCCCCGGTGGGGGCAACTGCTCAAAATTCCCCAGCAGGCAGACCCCCACCGAGCCGGTGTTGGCCCCGCCGGTGTGCGCGCCGCGCACGCCCAGGTCGCGCCCGGCATAGAGCTGCCCGTTGTCGTCAATTAAGAAGTGATAGCCGATGTCGGCGTAGCCCCGGTTGGACATGTGCAGAACTTGAATCGCGCGCGGCCCGTCGCTGAGCGGCAGCGCCGAGTGGTGGACGATCAGCGTTCGCAGCATCTCACTCAGCGGTTGCGAGTAGACCAGCCAGCCGGCGGGGTTGGTCGCGGGGTCAAACAGGCCGTGCTCACCGGGGGCGTTGTGGTCGGGGGCGGCGGCCCCCCAGGCCTCGCGGCTGATGAGGGCGAGCGGCGTGGGCGTGGGCAGTAGGGTGCTTGGCCCGCAGGCGGCCAGCGCCGCCCCCAGGCCGGCGGTCAGGCCCAGCCCCAAGGCCCGCCGGCGCGAGAGGGCCGGCCGGCGAGCCTTGCAGGTGTCAGTGGGGGGCAAGCCGCGTTACCAGGCAAAGGCCTCGGGGGCTTCACCACCGGGGCCGGGCCAAATCTCGTCCAGCTTGGCGAGCGTCTCGGCGTCGAGCTTCACTTCGAGCGCGTGCACGTTGCCGTCGAGCTGCTCCAGCGTGCGCGGCCCGATGATGGGGCCGGTGACGCCCGGGCGGCCCAGCAGCCAGGCCAGCGCCACATCGGCCGGCGCTTCGCCCAGCTTGGCGCACAGCCGCTCGTAGGCTCTCAGTTGGCTCAGGTGGGCTTTGATTTCCTTTTGCTGGCCGGGGTTAGCGCGCCGGCCGATCTTGGCCTTTTGCAGCGCGCCGCCCAGCAGCCCGTTCGATAGCGGGCTCCACGGGATGACGCCCAGCCCGTAGGCGCGCGCGGCGGGCAAGATTTCCAGCTCGACCGTGCGCTCCATCAGGTTGTACAGGCACTGCTCAGACACCAGCCCCAAGAAGTGGCGGGCCGACGCGGCGGCCTGGGCCTGGGCGATGTGCCAGCCGGCGAAGTTGCTGCTGCCGACGTAGAGCACCTTGCCCTGCTGCACCAGCACCTCGAACGCCTGCCAGATTTCGTCGAAGGGCGTCTCGCGGTCGATGTGGTGCATTTGGTACAGATCAATGTGGTCGGTTTGCAGGCGGCGCAGGCTCTCGTCGCAGGCGCGGCGGATTTGGTAGGCCGACAGGCGGCGGTCGTTAACGCCTGGGCCCATGCGGCCGTTGACCTTGGTGGCCAGCACGATCTGCTCGCGCCGGTTGCCGCCCTGCGCCACCCAGCGCCCGATGATGTTCTCGGTGATGCCCTCGCCCGTCTTCCCGCCGTAAACGTTGGCGGTGTCGAAGAAGTTGATGCCCACTTCCAGCGCGTGGTCCATCATGACAAAGCTCTCCGGCTCAGTGGCTTGCGGGCCGAAGTTCATGGTGCCCAGGCACAGGCGGCTGACCTTCAGACCGGTGCGTCCCAACGATATATAGTCCATCGCTTTAGCTCCTAGCAGCAGTTGTCAGCCCCCAATGGAGGCCTTGAATTCCGTCCACTCGCGGTCATACAGCGCGATGGCATCGCCCACGTCCTGGATCCATTGCAGGTGGCTCATGGTGGCGGCATCGGGGTAGATGCCCTGGTTGTTGAGGATCGCCGGGTCGAGCAGGGCCTTGGCGGCGTCGTTGGGCGAGCCATAGCCGATGAAGGTGATGTTCTGAGCGGCGATTTCGGGGTCGCTCATGTAGTTGATGAAGACCATGGCGGTGTACTTGTTGGGCGCGCTGGTGGGCACGGCCAAGTTATCTTGCCAGATGGTGCAGCCTTCCTTGGGGATGATGTACTCCAGCCCGGCCCGGCCGCCGGTCGCGGGGTCGCCGGCCAGCACCGCGTCGCCCGTCCAGATGTGGCCGATGACGGTCTCGCCCGACACGATCAGGTCGTCGTTGGTCTGGCTGTCGTACGACTTGACGCACGCGGACTGCGCGATCAGCAGGTCTTTGGCCGCATCCAGGTGGGCCTTGTCGGTGTCGTTGATCGAGTAGCCCAGGTACATCAGCGCCGCGCCGAGCGTCTCGCGCTGGTCGTCGAGCATGCTGATCTTGCCGCAGGCGGCCGGGTCGGGGTCAAAGACGGTCTTCCACGAGGCTTCGGGGTTGGGGATGACGGCCGTGTCGACGATGAAGCCGGAGGTGCCCCAGTCGAAGGGCATGCTGTACTTCTGCTCTGGGTCAAAAAACTGGTGGGTGTTGGCCGCGCTCATGTGCTCGATGTTGGTGATGATGTTGAAGTCGAGCGGCTCAAGCATGTTCTCGCTGATCATGAGCTGGACCATATAGTCCGACGGCACGATCACGTCGTAGCCGGTGGCGCCAGATTGCAGCGTAGCCAGCAGGGTCTCGTTCGAGTCGAAATTGGTCTCGACCACATGCACGCCGCACTCAGCCTCGAACTGGTCTTTGACGGCGGGGTCGAAGTACTCGACCCAGGTGTAGACCTGAATTTCAGCGGCCAGCTTGCTCTTGTCGCCACAGCGGCCGCTGGTATCACCCGGCACTGACGCGGTGCCGGAGGGGGCGGGCGTGGCCGCGGCCGGGGTGCAGGCCGCCAGGCAGAGACCAACGAGGATCATGACATTCCACAGCTTCTTCATAACTACGCCTCCAAATTGAGAGAACCCGCGACTAGCCGATCAAGAGCACAGCCACAATATAGCCTACCGCCGCGGTGACGACGAGTGAGAAAATTGCCAGCAAGCGGCCGGCGGCGTTGGCTTCGCGCAGGTCAGGCAGCCAGTTGGGCAGCGTGCGCGCGGCGGGGATGAGCAGCAGCACCGGCAGCAGGCGCAGCAGGTCGGCCACGCTGAACGCGCCGCCCAGCACGTGGCCGCCGAAGCCGGTTAGCCCTTGCAGCGCCAGCCCCAGCGCCAGGCCCAGGCCCATGGCGCGCGTCAGCAGCGGCCCGCCGCCCTGCGCCGTGAGCGATAGCCCCACCAGGCCCATCGAGCCGGCCAGCAGCGCCGTCGAGAGCGCGTTGATCTCGGGCGTGACGCCTTTGCGCACCAGGCTGTAGATGTAGAGCGGCATGGTCTGCGAGCCGACGCCCTTGGTGAAGGCCGTGATCAGGTAGTCATCGAGCGAGAGCGTGAAGGCCATCAGCGCGCCGCCGATGATGCCGGGCATGAGCAGCGGCAGGGTCACGCGGGTGAAGGTGCGCCATTCGTCCGCGCCCAGGTCTTGGGCGGCCTCTTCTAGCGTGCGGTCGAAGTCGGCCAGTCGGGCGCGCACGATGATGTAAACGAAGGGGATGTTGAAGGCGATGTGCGAGAGCGTGACCGTGACCAGGCCGGTGGAGGCGCGGAGGCCCAGCGATGCCAGAAAGGGGAAGAGCGCCTGGTTGAAGAACAGCAGCAGCGCGATGCCCATGACGATCTCGGGGATGACGATGGGCAGGTATAAGTTGGCGTCTAGCGCGGTGCGCAGGCCGAAGCGGTAGCGGTCCATGCCTAGCGCCAGGATGGTGCCGATGGCGGTGGCGGCCACGGTCGAGATCAGGCCGATCAGCAGGCTGTTGCGGGCCGCCGTCAGCAACTCTTGGTTGGCGGCCAGGGTCGTGTACCACTCGGTTGAGAAGCCGCTAAAGACCGCCACCGAGCGCGTGTTGTTGAACGAGAACAAGATTAGGATGACGACCGGCAGATACAGGAAGGCGAACAGCAGCGCGGCGTTGGCGCCCAGCGCCCAGCGGGTGAGGCGCACCGCCCACGAGCGGCGGGCCGGGGTCGGCGACAGCGGGGCGGCGCTCACAGCGCCCGCCGTTCTTCGCCGCCGAAGCGGAAGTACAAGATCACGCCCACCAGCACCAGTGCCATGAGCACCAGCGAGATGGCCGAGCCAAAGGGCCAGTTGCGGGCCACGCCGAACTGCCGGTTGATGAGCGTGCCAATCATCTCGACTTTGCCGCCGCCCATGATGTCGGGCGTGATGAACGCGCCCACCACCGGCACCAGCGTCAG
>JBBRZY010000437.1:0-4793 GCA_038252885.1 Anaerolineales bacterium
CCTTTAGGCTGACCGGCCAGCAATATCAGCGAAACACAGGCTGAATTGCCTTATCTAAGCCGACTTGAACAGGCTGGAATGCCCGTTCGGAAAACGTTGCAAGCTCAAGGCGAGTAAAATTGCATCTGGTTTCGAGAAGCCGTGCGGGAGTTACGGATGCCACGCTCAATACCTGAGGAAAACCAACGCCACTTCGTCGAGCGGCTGGAGGCCTATCTGACCAAGAGTGGCCGCAAGCGGGTGGAGTTGGCCCGGGCCTGCCATTGGGACGCCAGCATGGTCAGCAAGCTCCTGAAGCTTCAAGCTCGGCCGAATCTCGCTGCATTTCACAAGTTCATGGCCCCTTTTCTGGTCGCACATGGCGGCATTGCTCACGCCCGCCAGGTGACAGAAATGGCGGAATTACTGGGCGGCGAACTGGACGAGGCCGACCTTGTCGCCGTCGCCAGGGCCGTCGAAAACTTCAAGGACCCGGAGCAGGACACGTTGTATTTTCGGGAGAGGGCAGAAGGGTTCCGCAAGACCATTCCAGACGCCCTCAACCGGACCAAAAACGACGCCGAGGCCACATCCAAGCGCGCAGAAGCGCTGGAAATTACCGCCGAGCCGGCAACCGTGGAGACCGCCGAGGCCGGTGACGATCCAGGCGCCACGCCTGCACCGGGAGATATGCAGGTACAGCCGTCCGAATCGGCAGCAGAAGTTATGACCGCGGCAATTGCCAAGTGGCAGTCCGTGTTGCGCGAAGTCGCCAACCCCGTGCCGGTAGAAACCCTTGACCCGGATGAAGTGATCGCTGCCGTCCTGGAGTGGGAGAACCGGCAAGCCGATCCGGTGATCGCCAGCATGGTTTGGGACTGGCTTGGCTCAAAGGAGACATTCGAGAAGCTTCGCCAGCCAGCGCGCCTGGAGTTTGTGCTGCAGGCCTGCGACGGCCAGAAGACCTGGAACCAGTTGGAGTGGCAGTGGCTAAATCACATGTTGACCGAGACAGCGCGGCGACACACTGGACAGGCGCAACTCTCCCCCTCTCAACTGCTGTCGTTTGTCGTTGATTTGGGCCAGGTCGCGTTCGAAGCAGTCAAGGCGCACGACGAAAATGCGGCCGACCTGGCTGTCAACCTGGCGGACTTGGCGGGCCGGTTGCCCATCATCCAGGCGGCCGATTGGCGTTGGCTCCAAAACGTGACCCAAGCCGGCCTTCTCCGGCTGTCGGTCAGCACCGACGGGGTGTGCCGGTTTGAAAGCTGCGAAGAAGCCGAGTTCCTGGCCGCACAATACTTGCTCAACGGCACAGACGATAAGACTCTGGTGGGGATCGCCCGCAACTGCGGGCGGCCGTTCGGGGTGCTCCGGCAGGCGGTGCGCAGCCTGCATTTCGCCGGTCGGGATGAAGCTGCCGGGAAGCTAGTCAATGAGCTGCTCCGCGTCTCGGAAGTCATCTCCATGCGCCAGGCCGATGCCGCCCACCTGCTGGCCGCCTGTGAAGCGCCCAACAGCGCCATTCTGAAACCCATCTGGGACGCGGTAGAGTGGCCGCTTTGCCAGTCCTGGGCGGAGATACCAGCGCCGGAGTATCGCGCCTACATCGCCCGCGTCTTTTGTGGCCAGGACAGCCACAGTTTTCGGCAAGTGATCCACCAGGCCTTACAGACAGAATGGCTGACGGGCAGACACACCGAGTCGATCCTGCGCAGCTTGGCCATTGGCGGCGGGCTCGCTGCCGTGGAAATGCTACGCTCGCTGGCCGAGACACGTATCGCGGCCAGCGGCGCTGACGATCCACAGGAGGTGCCTTGGAATCCGCTGAGCGCCGTGTTGGCGGTCACGCCCGAATTGGCGCCTTCCGAACAGGTCGTCCTGCTGGAGGGACTGGCCCTGAGCGACGCTGACCATGACGACCAATGGCGAGCCGTCTCAACGCTGGCTAAATCGGGAAGCATCCCGGCCATGCGAGCCCTGGAACGGATTGCCGTCGGCGCCCAGGACGCCAAGCTGGGCCGCTACGCCGAGACGCAACGCGAGTTGTTAGGCAGCCCGGCACATCTGGCGCTTGTGGCTGGCGAATTGGACGCACCGATGCTTGGCAACGAACCGCCAGTGGTCCTGCCGCGCGTGATGACCGCTACCGCGCTGCTCGTGCGCGCGGTGAATGTGACGCCGACGGTGGCCGCGTCCCGCGTACTGTCCCGGTCGTTGGCCCGCTTATGGGCGAACCCAAACCTGAGTGATGACATTCGGGTCCAAGCAGCGATTGGCCTGCGCGCCGCCAGAGCGTGGCCGGCCTTGGAGATCTGCCTGGAGATGTTGCCGCTGGCTGACCAGAGCGACGACCGGCAGCTGGGTTGGCTGTTGCCGCAACTGGCATCGCCGGCCGCGTCGCCGCTGCTGTGGCAACTGGTTGACCGGGCCGCCAGCCCGGCCCAGCGTGTCGTCCTAATCCGCTGCCTAGGGCGGGCCGGCGGGATGGCGCTGGACAAGCGTTTTGAGCAGCTTCTCGCTGGGCCGTCCGAACCCGTCGCGATCGCCGCCGTGGCAGCGCTGGCCGAGTCGCTGGGGCCGGCCGCGGCTAGGCGGTTGGCCCAAATCGCTGTTGACGACGGCCGGCCGGCTACGCAGATGGCGGCAAACGAAGGCCTGGCCGAGATCGGCAGTGAGCGGGCGCTGTCCTACCTTCGCGAAAAGCTGAGGGATGCCTCGCAGCACGCTTCGGCCTGCTTCCAGTTGGCGCGTATGCACAGTCTGGACGCCGAGGCGCTATTGGTCGAAGCCGCCCAGGCTGCCGCAGACGAGTCCATCCGATCTCGACTCTATTGGCCGGCGTTAGCGATGTCAGGCGGGGCGACTGCGGTGCAGGCGCTGCGTGATTTTTTGGGTGCCGACCCGGATGAACTGGAGCTGAGCCGTGTCCGGGCAGAGCTGGCGACGGACACGGTGGCCCGCGCCCCAGTCGTCTGGAGCCGGTTGGCCAACGATCCGTCGCCGGCCTGGCGCATGACCGCGGCGGCGATATTGGTTCAAGATCCCACCCTGACTTTGATCGAAGGAGTCGTGCGTATGGCGGTGGAAGACCCGGTGTGGCCCGTCCGCAGCTTTGCGCAGCGCCTGCTGCAACGGGACGTGCCCGCCATCGCGCCGGCGGCCGTGGCGGAGTACGTCTTGGATCAATTTGAACGGACGCTGGCGGCCTATGGCATTCTAGACGTATTTTTGCTGTGCCTGACTGGCAAGTGTCTGAGGGGGTTGGCCACTGTTAATGGCGGCCTGCCGGCCGAGATTGCCCGCAGGGTTTTGACCGTCTTGGGAGCAGTCTTAGTCAGAGCCCATCCCGGAGACGACTATTTTGTTCCGTTGCTGGCCGCGCTCGCATTCCCGGAGTTCTGGGAGGCTGCTGGCGAGCTTGAGCGGCGGCTAGATACTGTATCGGACGCGACGACCCAGATGCAAATATTGGACACCTTGATCGCCATGCAGGCGCCCACACTGCCAGACGTGGTGATCCGACAGGCAGGTTTGGGCCGGTGGCCAGCACTTCAAGCGCGCGCGACTGACTATCTGGTCGAGAACGCCGACTACAACGGCCTGGCCCAGGTGCCAAACGAGTTGAAGCACGTGGCCTACCGCGTCGCGGTAAGGAACGGCATCCGAATCCAGGGCAGCGGGTTCCGCCATAAAGTGATTCTGGCTAACGGCGCAACCTACGGGCGTCAAGCTCCGTGAAGATGCAGCACGAAAAGCCATGACGTCGGCCAATCACTTTGCTGACATCACTTACTAGCGTTGGGCTATGTGCCGCGGGTGATTTTGAGTGTCAGTTTGGTAACCGGGATGCAGTTTGTTTGCATACCGGCCATGTCGTGCTAGACTTGGCTGGCACATTGCAGGGGGATTTCAATGTCACCCGCCGGAATAAACGAACGCACAACACGCAAGGAGCTCGTCGACCGGGCGCTGGCAGCCGCCGGCTGGCGCGTGGTTTCGCACGCCCGGTGGCTGGCCGTCGACCGCACCCTGGCCGACGCCGTGGAGGAATTCCCCACTGACAGCGGGCCGGCGGATTATTTGCTATTCCTGGATGGGCAGCCCGTGGCGGACGTGGAGGCCAAGAAGCTCAGCGTTGACCCGCGCAACGTCATCGAGCAGGCGAAGCGCTACAGCCGCTCGCTGGACGCTGGCTCTGACCGGTTTGGACCACAGGGATTTGCGATACCGTTCGTCTACAGCACCAATGGGGCGCTGATCTTCACCTGCGATCTGCGGGACACGCTTCTAGCCGCCCGCGAAATCAAGCGATTTCACACGCCCGACGCACTGCGCGAGGCGCTGGCGCAAGACCTGCCCGAAGGGAGTGTCTCGCGCGCCGGCGCTGACCTGTGGCTGCGCACCCACCCGATAGAAGACCCCGACCGCTATTACCAGCGTGAGGCGATTGCCTCGATCGAGAACGCGCTGCGCAACGGTAAGCGGCAGGCGTTGGCGGCGATGGCGACGGGCACCGGTAAGACGCGGATGATGATCGCGTCGATTTACCGGCTGCTGAAGGCCGGCTATGCCCGGCGGGTGCTGTTCCTGGTGGACCGGCGCGCGCTGGCAGCGCAGGCAGTGGGCGCACTGGCCGCCTATGAGCCCGAGCCGGGGCTGAAGTTCGACCGCATCTACGAGGTCTACAGCCAGCGCTTCAAGCGCGAGGACTTGGAAGACGACGCGGAAGCCGAGCACTTCGACCCCAAACTGCTGCCCACGGAATACCTGCTGCGGCCGAGCCCCAAGCACACCTTCGTGTATGTGTGCAC